>NZ_JACJPW010000006.1 GCF_014696265.1 Aerosakkonema funiforme FACHB-1375
CCCCCGTGCATTGTCCGATCGCGAGATAGAATAAATCCAGCAACAGTTCTCAATATATTTAAGACACGAGAGGAGAACACAGACGCATGGGCAAAATAGTCGGCATTGACTTGGGTACAACCAACTCAGTAGTAGCCGTCATGGAGGGTGGCAAGCCGGTTGTCATTGCCAATGCCGAAGGTATGCGGATAACTCCCTCTGTAGTAGGCTTTAACAAAGAAGGAGAACGCATCGTCGGACAAATGGCGCGGCGGCAAGCAGTTCTCGATCCGCAGAATACTTTTTATGGTGTTAAGCGGATGATCGGGCGCAATTATGCGGAACTCAGTCCGGACTCGAAGCGAGTGCCATACAACATTCGCAAGGATGAAACCGGTAATATTAAAATTAAATGTCCCCGCCTGAATAAGGAATTTGCTCCCGAAGAAATCTCGGCAATGGTGCTGCGGAAGTTGGTAGATGAGGCGAGTCGCTATCTGGGTGAAAAGGTGACGGGGGCGGTAATTACCGTACCGGCTTATTTCAACGATTCTCAGCGACAGGCGACGCGGGATGCGGGACAAATTGCGGGATTAGAAGTAAAACGGATTCTGAATGAGCCAACGGCAGCAGCTTTGGCATACGGACTCGATCGCCGCGAAAGTCAGACAATCTTGGTATTCGACTTGGGCGGCGGGACTTTTGACGTTTCCATCCTGGAAGTGGGCGATGGAGTGTTTGAAGTTAAAGCTACCAGCGGCGATACTCAGTTGGGCGGTAACGATTTTGATAAGAAAATAGTTGACTGGTTGGCAGAGGGCTTTCTGGAAAAAGAAGGTGTGGATTTAAGGCGCGATCGCCAAGCTCTGCAACGTCTGATGGAAGCAGCGGAAAAAGCGAAAATCGAACTTTCCGGTGTTACCGTCACCGATATTAACTTACCATTTATCACCGCTACGGAAAACGGGCCGGTACACTTGGAAACGACGCTGACTCGTTCCCAGTTTGAAAGTCTTTGCACTGATTTGGTAAGCAGAATCCGCAAACCTGTCAAACGCGCTCTCTCGGATGCTAGCTTAACTCCCGCCCAAATAGACGAAGTGGTATTAGTGGGGGGTGCGACGCGAATGCCGATGGTGCAGGATTTAGTTCGCACTATCATCGACAAACAGCCAAATCAAAATATCAACGCCGATGAAGTCGTCGCGGTGGGTGCGGCAATTCAAGCAGGCATTTTGGGTGGAGAACTCAAAGATGTGCTGCTGTTGGATGTGACTCCTCTATCTTTGGGACTGGAAACGATCGGCGGTGTGATGAAAAAAATTATTCCCCGCAACACTACTATCCCAGTGAGGCGATCGGATACTTTTTCTACCGGCGAAAATAACCAAACTATGGTAGAAATTCACGTCCTCCAAGGCGAACGGGAAATGGGGGCGGATAATAAATCTTTGGGACGGTTTAAGCTGTTCGGGATTCCGCCGGCACCGCGAGGCGTACCCCAAATTCAGGTATCTTTTGATATTGATGCCAACGGCATTTTGCAAGTGGCAGCTTTGGATAGAAGTACGGGTCGGGAACAGAGTATCACGATCCAAGGAGCCTCTACCTTAACTCAGGAAGAGGTAAGCCGAATGCTACAGGATGCAGAAGAATATGCTGAGGCAGATCGGTTGAAGCGAGAAAAAATCGAGAAGCGCAATCGCGCCGAATCTCTCACTACTCAAGCAGAAAGGCAGCTGCGAGAAGTGGCGTTAGATTTTGGGATGCAGTTTGCCAATGAATACCGCTATCGCATTGAAAGTCTGATCAAGGAATTGCGGGATTATTTGGCTAAAAATGACGATCGCGGTATCGATCGCGCCCAAGCAGATTTGCAAGATGCCCTTTACGAGTTGCAACGCGAAGTCCGCCTGCGCTTTAGCGAAGAGGAAGATGACTTTTTTGGGTCAATTCGTCGCGCTTTCTCTGGAGACGATCGCGAAGACGAACGCCCATACTACCCCAGTCGCGATAACGATCGCCCGTACTATTCCAGTCGCGATAACGATCGGCCATACTACTCCAGTCGGGATAGCGATCGGCCATACTACGGCGGGGGAACAAGTCAGCCATCTCGCAATACTTCTGAAAGCGTAGGATATGGTAAGTCTCGGAAAGGTGCCAATAATAATAATGATGATTGGGATGATGATGATGATTGGCTCTAATTGGTCAAAATGTCGCCCGATTTTGGATTTTGGATTTTGGATTTTGGATTGGCTGGGCAATAAGCGAGCGGAGCTTGAAATTCGTCAAATTTTTTTGATGGTTCCCATTGAAATGGGAGGCTTGAAACCGCTTTTTTTCGGTCATCGGTCATGGAGAAATTTCCAATTTTAAATGGCAGATTGCAAATTTATTTGCATCTGAAATTTAAAATTGGAAATCTCAAATTTTCATAACAGAAGACTGTTGACGAATGGCTATTGACAAATAACGAATTTTATGCAAAATTTTCGGGATTATTACGAGATTCTGGGCGTTGCCAGAGATGCCTCGGTAGAAGAGATTAAGAAAGTATATCGGCGGTTAGCCAGACAGTATCACCCGGATTTGAATCCGGGAAACAAAGAAGCTGAAGAGAAATTTAAAGACATTAGTGAGGCTTACGAAGTTCTCTCGGATGTGACTAAGCGATCGGAGTACGATCAATACAGCCGCTTCTGGAACAAGCGAGGCTTCCAAGGTAGAAACTTCGGCCAGTATAAAAGTTGGTTCAACCGCAGTAATAGTAATAGCGATCGCGCTACTGCTACGGAAGAAAAAGATTACAGTAACGACACTGACTTCAATAAGTTTATCGACGACTTGTTGGGACGCCGCCGAGAAAAGCGCGTGGTCACAACTGTACCGGAAGAACCTCCGAAACAAACTCCTTTAGAAGATATTTTCCGTCCCAAAACTACAAAGACTACATATACAATTCCCGCTCGTCCTAACCGCAAGGATATCGAAGCGCGACTGACATTGCCATTAGAAAAAGCTTACACCGGAGGCTTGGAACGCATTCGTTTGGAAGATGGGCGATCGCTGGAAATAAATATGCCACCAGCAATGGTAACAGATCAGCGCATCCGTCTCAAAGGTCAAGGCGTCGATGGCGGCGACCTTTACCTGATCATTACCGTCGCTTCTCATCCCTACTTTACAGTAGAAGGTGCCGATATTGTTTGCCAATTGCCCATCACTCCCAGCGAAGCAGTCTTGGGAGAACAAGTGCAAGTACCGACTTTGGACGGTCGAGTTAAAATTACAATTCCACCCGGAGTTAAGTCGGGACAAAGATTGCGCCTTGCCAACAAAGGTTATCCCGGAGATGATGGAGAAAGAGGCGATCAGTTAGTCGAAATTCAAATTGTTGTTCCCAAAAATCCCAGCTTACGAGAACGGGAACTGTACGAAAAATTGCGCGGTATCGAAACATTTAATCCTCGTGCCGATTTACCAGTGTAAAGATATGACAAATATTCAATCAATAACAACTGCGATCGCATCCCTTTACGAACAGGATTTTTATATGTGGTTACAAACAAATATAAACTTCTTAAAAGAGGGAAGGTTTGCAGAAATAGATATAGAAAACTTACTAGAGGAACTGGAAAGTATGGGGAGAAGTGAGAAAAATGCCCTAACCAGTAATCTGAGGGTACTTCTCATGCACTTACTTAAGTATAAATATCAGCCGGAAAAACGAACAAATAGTTGGCTTTACACCATTCGAGAACATCGCAAACGCCTCCGAGAAACCTTCAAAACCAGTCCGAGCTTATATCGTTTTTTTGAAGATATTTTTAATGAATCTTATCAAGATGCTAGGGAACTAGCCGCAGATGAAACAGGTTTATCTATTAAGATATTTCCCCCTGAGTCTCCCTTTACTGTAGAAGAAGTTCTTAATCCTGATTTTTTACCCCCTGAAAACGATCGTTCCGAAAATATTGAATAATTGAAAGAGATATCATTGTGTGCGAGTTTTAGCCCACCAGGGAATAAATTCCCTGGCGGGTTTTGACAATAGTGCAATATCTTCAGTTATAACCCTTTGATATACTCCCTCAATACAGGTGACAGGGTGTAAAAACTTCCTTGCTGTTCTATCAAACAGCGCCGCGATAAAGATTGCAGCGCGTTGAGTAAATCGGTCGATCGCATTCTGCCATTTTCTAGTAATTTTGCCAGATTGACGGGTTCGCTTTCTTTCGCCAACAAGGAGAGAACTTGTTTTTCCAATTCGGATAGGCGATCGAACTGCTCTTCTAAAACATCTTTCAAATTTTCTGGTAATAATATGGTATCATCTAGTAATAACTCAGTCACGCATCCTCCCAACTCTTTAATCAGAGTCGCCACGCTTTTTATCCATAACGGATTGCCTTGGTAGCGGTGAATGAGTTCTTCGCAATTGTCGATTTCTGCTAACCTGTAATCTTTCAGTATTTCTCGTGCGGCTACGATATCTAAACCAGTGACTTGTAAGGTACGAACGATCGGATTTTGGCTTTCTATTTGAGTTATTTCTCTCGGTTGTTCCCAACCTATTAACAAAAAGCAACTTTGATGGGATAATTTTTCTATCTGTTTGAAAAACGAGCGATATTCTTCGTATCCAGGTTTATACTTACCTGCCAATTCATTTTTACTGAAAAGGTGGTGAACGTCATCTA
Organism: Aerosakkonema funiforme FACHB-1375; assembly: GCF_014696265.1. GTDB lineage: Bacteria > Cyanobacteriota > Cyanobacteriia > Cyanobacteriales > Aerosakkonemataceae > Aerosakkonema > Aerosakkonema funiforme_A. The sequence goes on from NZ_JACJPW010000006.1 coordinate 4,686, forward strand.
AGACTATTAAACAGCGAGATTTTTGTAAATATTTAATTAGCGGTAAAGGTTTTTGGTTCGTTGCTGGGGAATCTAGCTTTTCCGACTGCGAGAAAAACTCGATTAGTTTATGTTGAAATTCATCTAAAGTAGGCGATGATTCGAGACTGCACCAAATGACGTACTCAAACTCATCTTTTATTTGTTGAACGAGTTGTACCGCTAATGTGGTTTTGCCGATTCCGCTGATACCCGCGATCGCTATTAGACGACAGCGTTGTTGTAAAATCCAGGTGGTAAGGGTGTCGAGTTCGGGAGTGCGATCGTAAAAAGCACCCAACTCCGGCATTTCGCTTAAATCTTGATGCGATATTTTAGTTTGTTTTGAGTTAGTTGTTTCTTGATTAGGTGGATGTAAGTTTGGTATATCTGGCGGATGTCTACTTTCTCCACAAATGTTGAAACTACCAATTCGGTTGTGATGCTGTTCTAAATGTGAAACTACCGAAATTTGCAACCTCTCCATCGATGCTCGAAAATTCGATTTACTAACTTTTTCCCCCAACTCCTGTGAAAGGATCTGCCATAATTCCATTCCTACTTCTCTAACACGATCCTCAGAACGATGAACCCCATTAGCAATTTCTTTATAGTCCTCATCTTCCCACGTTCCCCGCAGAATCGTCTCTTGCAAATCATTGAGGTGCTTACCCGTTCTAGCAAATACGAGATCGTCTGCGAGTTTTAACACTTCCTTAAGATTCATACAGTCGGGTAGATGTCAAGGTTGGTGGTATTATACCCAACATTTCCCCACATTTCCCAATTTTTCCCCACATTTCCCCATATTCGATCGGGTCATCTGGTAGAAAAGTCCCGATATCGACCAGATTTTTAGCAAGCTGAAGCATAAAAATTAATTGCTAGCCTAGATCGAGAGCAAGTTTACTCCCTTGGGAGATGAGCAATTGGATGAAAATGTATATGAAAAAAGCATCCCTGCCAAAAAGTAGCAGTAATTTTATAAAATTACTTTGCGGAACCTTGAGCGTAAGCGTCTGTGTGTTCTTAGGCGTTGCTAAAGCTACACAATTATTAGCTCAAACCATTCCCTCTGGTTTTTATAAAATAATGGAAGACACGGGAGTGCGAGTCTACAAAAAAGATTATCAAGGTGGGAAGCCAGACTATGTTACTGTTGTAGACCTTCGCAAAGCAACAATACGAAACCTAACCGGATCTTATTCCAATGGAAATGTCTATCGCAAGTCATTGAATACTTTTTGGAATGATGCTGTTGCTATGAATACAACAACAGCAAAAGCTAAAGTTGTCATAAATGGAACATTTTTTGATAATAATGGCTCACCAAATCCTACGAAAATTGCTTTTGGCTTAAAGGTTCGTAATAACAAAATTAGCTATGGCTATGGATTAGGTGAATTTCCCGGTAAGAACCGTACCCTTGCCTTCAACTCTTTTGGAGCTAGTACCAGTATCCAAAGCCACTCCAACTCTACATTCGATGGCTCCACACCAGATGTTGTTGGCGCACTGGATGTTACCGCCAATAAGTCTGCTTCAGAACCTTTAGAGCGCACGTTTGTAGGCAACATTGATAGCGATGGCAATGGTGTTGCAGAAACACTACTTTTGTTTTCAACTCTGAAGGCTACCCAAGCTGCTGCGGATAACGTCCTGAAAGCTTTTGGTGCAACTAGCAGGGCAATGCTCGACGGTGGTGGAAGCACTTTTCTAATCATTGATGGAAACCCGAAGATTTCTACTACCCGCACAGTTCCTCATGCGGTCGCGGTGTATGCTGGTAAGCCTGAAAATCCTATTAAAGGTATTGGAGGAAAATGCTTAGATGTTAGTGGTGGAAGCACCACCAGTGGTACCCAAATACAAATATGGGATTGTAATGGTACTGCTGCCCAAAAATGGAGTTTTACCGATGGTGTCTTGCGGGGTATTGGAGGCAAATGTCTAGATGTGAGTGGTGCGAATACGGCGAATGGTACCAAAATACAAATATGGGATTGTAATGGTACTCCTGCTCAAAAATGGACTTTTGTTAAAGATAGTGTATTTCGCGGTATTGGAGGCAAATGTCTAGATGTGAATGGCGGAAACACCACGAGTGGTACTAAAGTGCAACTATGGGATTGCAATAACTCTGCTGCCCAGAGTTGGCAACGAATTGATTGAGGAATAAAAAGTCTCTCTAGTTAACTGTAGATTTTTTACTAGGGACACCATCTCCATAAAAAATGTCAGACGATTACTAAATAAATAGAGCGAGAACTGCTGATTAAAGGGTGAAGCAACAAATCAAATCCTATGACATATACAATATTCTGCTAAATTGGCTGCTCACTCCGCCGATTGCATTTCTATTACTTGCCATCTTGTGGGTAGAGGTCGCCCACGGGGGTGGGCCAGAGAACGTACCAAACAATCGCTTTGGCTGGGCGTCGCAGAGGAACATTAGAGGTGTAGCAGTACCATATTCTGATGTTGATATGCTGCTTTGCTATATGCAAACAGCAGATGGCCGTATTTTAAATCTAGGAGTAATTTGCGTAAATAATGAAGATAATATTAAAAAGTTACTAGCGACAAAGCAATGTCAAAATTGCGACCTCAGTGGTGTTAATTTGTCTGGAGCAAACTTACCGAATGCTAATCTAAGTGGCGCTAATCTAAGTGGTGCTAATCTGAGCGGTGCTAATCTGAGCGGTGCCGATCTGAGCGGTGCCAATTTGAGCGATGCTAATGTAACTGATGCCAATCTGAGTGATGCCAATCTAACAGGAGCAATAATGCCTAATTGAGCGCTCATCCCTAGAAGTGCGCTCGCCGTTCATTTTAATTTGGGTTAAGGCATATTACGCAATATGTTTTTTTACTCACAATCTTATCCATTTCTATCATTGCAATGTGATGATTGGACAGATAGAGATTGCCTACGACACGCACTCGCTTAGCACCACCAAAAAAAGAGCGATCGCGTTTACTTTCCCAGGCGATCGCACTTTGCAATGTGATGATTGGAAAGATAGCGATCGCCTACGACACGCACTCACTTAGCACGACCAAAAAAAGAGCGATCGCTTACGACACAAATAGCGATCGCACCACCAAAAAACAGTAAAGTAGTAAGGTGGGCAATTGCCTACCTTATTTAGCTACTTAAGAGTAGAGTAGCTCTATGAAGTTTCAGTGGGACTCAGGCAAAGCGAGTAGCAATGCTAAAAAGCATGGTGTATCTTTTGAAGAGGCTGTCACTGTCTTTGGAGATCCACTAGCTGTGACAATTTCTGACCCCGATCGCTCGGTAGGTGAGTTCCGTCTTCTAACGATAGGTAATTCAAGCTTACAGCGCCTTTTGGTTGTGTCCCATACAGAACGAGAAGGAGAGGTGCGTTTAATCAGCGCCCGTTTAGCCACCCGACAAGAGAGAAGAAGCTATGAGTCAGGAACCTGAAGCACAAGTCAATGACGAAATGAGACCTGAATACGATTTTTCAGGTGGTGTTCGTGGCAAATACTATGAAGCCTATATGCGAGCGAGCAATGTGGTAGTTCTCGATCCAGATGTAGCAGAAATATTTCGAGACTCAGCTTCCGTAAATGAAGCGTTGCGATTGCTGGCCAAAATTGCTAAGTCTGTCACAATTTAATTAACTGTTTCAAAAATACCAGCACGATCTGGCTGTATGCAGTGCAGCCGAAAGAAATCTTTCCTATTTTGAGTAATCACAGCACGATTCTCGGTAGTTGCAAAAACTAACACATCTGCATCGGGAATTCCCTGATTTGCTTTACCTGCTTCTTGAACAGTTAAAACATCCTGTCCTAAAGCTCGCAGAAATTCTACAACTGGATACGAGTATTGCTCATCAGCATAGAGACGCGCCATCTACTAAAAATCCTCGTACATTACCTCATCATTTTCCCGAATTTCTGTTTCAATTTCGTCCGGGAAAGCTTCAGCATAAGCCCAAGCATTAGCCAGATCCGTTGCAGAAAGCGATGGATAGCTTGTGAGTAAATCGGCTTCACTATATCCAATGCGATGAGCTTCTACAAGTCCCCAAACGGTGATGCGCGTTCCAGCAATACAGGCACTCCCACCACAAACTCCAGGCTTTTTTTCAATACCGCGCCCTAAAGTGATTTTGCCTTGCGATAGAAGTTGAACTACTTGAGCTTTTTCTTCATCAGAGAGTGCTAGCAGTTGAGTTTCTAATTCTTTCAGCGTCATAGCAAACAAAGACAAGGGTTACTTTCTATGTTACCAAACGATCCCCAACATCTTTTTATACTCACAATCTTATCCATTTTTACCATGATAATGTGATGATTGGGCGAATAGGGAATGCCTACCGCACGCTGCGCGAATGCCTACGACACGGATAGCGATATGCCGTTCGTCAGCTGCGCCATAATGCTCCGCATCGCTATCGCGATCGCACCTCCAAAAAAAGCGATCGCACCCTTGTCACAAGCTATAATTTGCTCAGAGTTAAGTTGATACAACCCCAATGCTAACACTTGAGCAAATCGAGTCTGCTATTCTTCAGCTATCCCCAGATGAGTATAGAAAACTGAGCGAGTGGTTTGCCAATTTAGATTATCAACGCTGGGATGAGCAATTAGAGAAAGACATTGCCAATGGAAAACTAGAAGACCTAGCAAAAGAGGCGATCGCTGAATTTGAAGCGGGGCAGTGTCGAAGCATCTGATGAATTACACAACTCGTCGATTTTGGGAATGTTACAACGCTCTACCTGAAGAAGTGCAGCGAACAGCGGATCGGTGTTATCAGTTACTTAAAACCGATCCTTTTCATCCATCGCTACACTTCAAGAAAGTTGGTAATTACTGGTCAGTGCGAGTAGGACAACATTATAGGGCTTTGGGCGTAGAAGTTAAAGGCGGTATTTCATGGTTTTGGATTGGGACACACGCAGAGTACGACAAACTCATTGATGTATAGTTTCGATCGGATCGCTGAATTTGAAGCTGGACACTCTCTCAGAATACGAATCGATCGCCAACAGCACGCTGCGCGATCGCCCTTCTTTATAAATTACAGCGCTTTCCGCTGTAGTGAGGTACACTAAATATTCTGTAGCGGTTTGTAATAAATTGGTTTACTAATTGCTACTGTACCTCATAACAGCGCAAAGCGCTGTAAATTTAAACAAAGAAACCAAACATATTTTTCTACTCACAATATTATCCATTTCTATCATACCAATGGAACCCCTTTGATGACTCCGATCGAGACTCGTTATACTCAAAGTACCAATCTTCCTGAGATGCCGTGATGACCATCAAAGAACTACTCCTCCAAGAAATCGATAGCACCCCTACAGTTTGAGGAATGGCAACAACCTTGTACAAAATTTGTAGTATTTCAATCTGATTAATCAGCAACAAGTAACAAATTCCAGAAGTATCAGAAACGACAATCATTGCCCTCTGAACTCCTCAAGAGTTTGAAGATATTGTTCTAATTCTGCTTCGTCATAGTTCAGGTAAACACCCATCCGCTTCAAAAAGGCGTGAGTCTCAAGACGAGATGGTAGATTGAGTATTTGGCGCACTTCAGCAGTGTTAACTTTACCACAGTGGTAAGCATCAGCAATAATTATTTCTAGGAGCCGACGAGAGAGACTACCCCTGGTTTGCTCTAGGCGTTCAGCAATTTCATCAGGAATTTCAACCGTGATTTGCATAGACTATTTAGCGAATAGTTTAATCCGATCTCTATGATAAGCGATCGCACTACAAAAAAAAAGCGCGATATGCCGTTCGTCATCTGCGCGAACGCCGATTTTCACCCATTTAAAAACACCAATCGATTAATCAATTACAATTATTTAGTGTAAGCATTCAGCCGTCAGATATCAGCGTAGAACTTTAGTCGGAATTGACCATCAGCAGTTTAAACAAAGGCTAGTGAAACTTCAGCGCTCTCGATCGCATTAGCTGACGGCTGACTGCGCTACGCTGAATGCTTACCTTTGAAGTTTGACCCAACATTGCCCCATCAGGGACTTGGTAAGCAGAAACTTGCTCTAATATTAAGAAAGATAAATAACATTTTACCCGTCCCATCATGACTCTGGGCAATCTGCGCGACCTGTATCAACAGGTGATTCTGGAACACTACAAGAAGCCAAAGCACAAAGGCAAAACCAATCCGGTGCATCGGTATCAGAAGGGACATAACCCTTCCTGCGGCGATACGATCGAGCTAACGTTGCAGCTCGACGAAGCCGGGGATACCATACTAGATGCCAAATTTGAAGGCGAAGGCTGTGCGATCTCAATGGCATCTGCGGACTTGATGGCAGAAGCTTTGCGGGGTAAAACCGTAAAAGAAGCGCTAGAGATGGTGGAACGCTTCCAAAACATGATGAAAGGAAGCGCAGAGTTTCCCAAAGAACTGCGAAAATTGAACGTCATGCAAGGCGTCGCCCAGTTCCCCGTGCGGATTAAATGTGCTAACCTAACCTGGCACGCCCTCAAAGCTGCCTTAGAATCGGTCAACGATAAGCAGGCAGATGGGTTTGTCAGCAACGAAAAAGAATAAGCTTGCGTCGCTATGATTACTACAGCTCAGTTCATCCAAGCCGCCGGGTGGGCAGGTATCGCCACTCTAGCTTTTGCTGCCTTGGCAATAATCGCATTTATCTTTAAATGGGGTATCCGCTTTCGCTTAGTGGGTGTGACCGGTTTTACGGGAGTCCTCTCAGGCGGTTTATTTGCCTTGGGATTGGGACTTTTTACCCACACAACCGTTCCGGGCGCGGTTCGCTATTCGCTAATCTACGATAATGGGGCGACTCTAGCAGCGATCGCACTACCCCCTCAAATTACCGAATCCCAATTGGAAGCTACCCTGCGTCAAGCTGGTGCCGATTTGTTTTCCTACGGTCGGTTGGGTAGCGGAGATGGTAAACTGACTATCCGCGCTCGTACTATTATCCATCCCGAAGCGGGAGTTTCGCAACCGCTATACTTAGGCGAAGTGACGCGATCGCTTGCCAATCAGGACAAACAGCTTACAGTGGAAATCTATCGAGACAACTTAGCCCGATTGCCAAAATCAACCACTGAGCAGGAAAATAGTTAAATAGTCATCCGTCAAAAGGTCATCAGTCATCGGTCAAAAGGAAAGTTGAATAGACATCTCCAAAAATTCTTGTGGGGTAGGCATCCTGCCTGCGTTTGAGATAATTTTCTGGAGATGTCTAATGAGAAACTATAGATAGACTTGTCTAACTCACAACTGACTAATGACAAATGACTAATGACAAATGACAAGTAAATTCAAGTCATGGGGAAATTTTGAAATGTACAGTTTTCTGCCAATAGCTTTCTTTAAAAACGAATTTGTACCATTTGAAGAAGCTAGAATATCGATCGCCACCCATGCCTTACACTACGGAACAGGTGCATTTGGAGGACTGCGCGGTATCCCCGATCCGCAAAACCCCAAACAAATTTTGCTGTTTAGATTAGACCGCCACTGCCAAAGGTTAAGTCAAAGCGCTAAGTTTTTACACTACGATTTGCCAGCTCAAAAAATAGAAGAAACTATAGTTACATTCGTCAAAAAAAATCAACCCAATAAATCTTTTTACATCAGACCGTTTGTTTACACATCAGACTTGGGAATAGCCCCCAGAGTTCACAATATAGAAAAAGACTTCTTTGTTTATGGATTGGAACTGGGAGATTACCTCTCTGCCGATGGAGTAAACTGCCGAATCAGCTCTTGGTACAGACAAGAAGACCGCAGTTTTCCATTAAGAGGTAAGATCAGCGCCGCCTACATCACATCTTCTTTGGCAAAAACCGAAGCAGTAGAATCCGGTTTTGATGAAGCGATTTTAATGAACTCCCAAGGGAAAGTATGCGAAGCTTCTGGGATGAACATATTCTTGGTGAGAAACGGGCAATTGATTACGCCAGGATTTGACCAAGATATCTTAGAAGGAATCACCAGAGATAGCATCGTCAAAATCGCCAAAGACTTGGGCATTGAAACGATCGAAAGATCCGTAGATAAATCCGAGTTGTTCATCGCAGACGAAGTTTTCCTCAGCGGGACAGCAGCGAAGATAACACCAGTCAACAGAATTGAAAATTACCAATTGCCCGAAACCAGGCCATTAACTGAAAAACTCAAAGAAAAACTCACCGCAATTACAGAAAACAGAGACCCAAATTACCAAAACTGGGTATACGCGATTTCCCTGGACGGATAAGCATTCCGGAACGATCTGGGGTAATAATGTTAACTAGATAAAACGATTTTGCTGTATCCCCAATCCTTTTTCTACGTGTCTACTCCAACTGCTACTGCGTTGACTCCTATTGTTGTTGCCCCAGCCCAAGTAATACGTGGCAACCTGGTGCTGGGCGGCGAAGCAATTGCACGCTTGGGTCGTCGTCCCTTGGTTGTCGGCGGCGAAACTACCCTAGCGGCGCTTCAGGGTGAATTGCCAAAAATTCTGGAACAGCAACAGCTGAATGCGGCTACTGCGTCCTACAGTCCAGATTGTACCGAAGCGAGTCTGGCATTCCTGCGAAGCAAAGTACAAGAACATCAAGCGGATGTAATTATCGGTGTTGGTGGTGGAAAGGCTTTAGACACCGCCAAATTACTGGCCCATCAGTGCCAATTGCCGATCGCTACCGTACCGACCTCAGCTGCGACTTGCGCCGCTTGGACAGCACTTGCCAACGTCTACTCATCAGAGGGAGCATTTCTATATGATGTGCCGCTCGATCGCTGTCCGGATTTGTTGATTTTAGATTACACTCTCATCCAAACAGCTCCCCAGCGAACCCTGGTGGCAGGAATTGGAGACGCCTTGGCTAAGTGGTACGAAGCATCTGTCAGCAGCGCCAGTTCCCAAGCGACCTTCATTATTGCCGCCGTACAACAAGCGAGAGTTTTGCGAGATATTTTATTCCAAAAATCAGCAGCCGCCCTCAAAGAACCGGGCGGAGAGGAATGGCGATCGGTGGTAGATGCTACAGTTATGCTGGCTGGTGTCATCGGCGGACTGGGAGGGGCCCAATGTCGCACAGTCGCCGCCCACGCCGTCCACAACGGTTTGACGCACATATCTGCAAGTCACAGTTCCCTGCACGGCGAAAAAGTAGCTTATGGCATTTTGGTACAGCTGCGCTTGGAAGAAATGGTACAGGGAAATCAGCTCGCAGCCACAGCACGACAGCAACTGCTGAAGTTTTACGATGAGATTGGATTGCCGCAAAGCTTAGAGGATTTGGGTTTGGGAAACATCGCGCTTTCCGATCTGCGGCAAGCAGCTGAGATTGCTTGCGCCGCTAATTCGGATATTCATCGGCTACCCTTTAAAGTTGCACCAGACCATCTGATGGCAGCTATGGTTTCCACAACTACTTCGGCAATCAAAAATTAAAAATTAGTCATCGGTCTTGTTAATTTTGACTTTTGACTGAGTGACTTATCACCGACTGACAACCGACAACCGACAAATGACATTATCTTGGATTAGTCCCGCCCAGCGGCTGCAAGCGCTGCCGCCTTACGTATTTGCCCGCTTGGATGAATTGAAAGCCCGCGCCCGCGAACAGGGTCTGGATTTGATCGATTTGGGGATGGGGAATCCGGACGGGGCGACGCCCCAGCCGGTGGTAGAAGCAGCGATCGCCGCCTTGCAAAATCCCGCCAATCACGGATATCCGCCTTTTGAAGGTACTGCTAGCTTTCGCCGCACGATCGTCAGTTGGTACAAACGGCGCTATGATGTTGAGCTAGCTCCCGATAGCGAAGTTTTGCCTTTGTTGGGTTCCAAAGAAGGTCTTACCCACTTGGCGATCGCTTACATCAATCCAGGAGATTTGGTATTGGTACCGTCTCCAGCTTACCCAGCCCATTTTCGCGGCCCCGTAATTGCTGGCGGTAAAGTTCACAGTATAATTTTGAAACCGGAAAATGACTGGCTAATTGATGTAACTACCATTCCCGATGATGTCGCCAGACAGGCAAAAATTCTCTACTTCAACTATCCCAGCAATCCCACTGCCGCGACTGCGCCTCGCGAACTTTTTGAAGAAATTGTCGAATTTGCTCGCAAGTACGAGATTTTGCTGGTGCATGACCTTTGTTATGCGGAATTAGCCTTTGATGGTTATCAGCCGACCAGTTTGTTAGAAATTCCGGGAGCGAAGGAAATCGGTGTAGAGTTCCACACCATGTCGAAAACCTACAATATGGCGGGTTGGCGGGTGGGTTTTGTCGTGGGTAACCGCCACATTATTCAAGGGTTAAGAACTTTAAAAACCAATCTGGACTACGGTATCTTTGCTGCCTTACAATCAGCAGCAGAAACCGCACTCCAACTGCCAGATGAATATTTACAGGAGGTGCAACAACGGTATCGTCGCCGCCGGGATTTTCTGATCGAAGGTTTGGCTGCCTTGGGTTGGAATATCCCGAAAACGAAGGCTACGATGTATTTGTGGGTGCCATGTCCTCCGGGAGTTACCTCAACAGATTTTGCTCTTTCTGTATTGCAGCAGACTGGCGTTGTCGTTACACCTGGAAATGCTTTTGGTATTGCAGGTGAAGGCTATGTACGGATAAGTTTGATAGCAGAGTGCGATCGCCTTGCAGAAGCCTTGCACCGATTCAAACAGGCAAATATTCACTATTAGTCAGCGGCGCAAGTCGCCAGTTCAGAGTGAAAATCCGATATGGGATAATTTTGGCAGCATCTCTATGCCTAGTCCTACTGGGCGAAACTGGGATGTTGCGTGCAAAGGGGACTGGGTACTGGGGCAGAGGGACAGAGGAACTTTTTAACGCCACACTTTCCCAGTCTCCCATCGTAACTCCCCATGTCCCAAATGAAGTGAATCCCAAGCTGATTGCAGCTTACACCAAGTTTAGCTTCAAGCTATTCTCCCAAATCCAAAAGAAACAGCCTGACGAAAATATTTTTATCTCTCCTGCCAGCATTGCGATCGCCCTAGCGATTACCTACAATGGGGCAAGCGGCAAAACCCAGGAAGCGATCGCACAAACCTTAGAATTACAAGGGATCGCTATCCAGGAACTAAATCAAGCAAATGCCGCACTGAAAGATACTTTGACGAATGCAGATTCCCAAGTTGAGCTATCAATTGCTAATTCCTTCTGGGGTAAAGATAACCAACCTTTTAAGCCTGAATTTATTCAAAAAATCCAGAAATTTTACGGTGTAGAACTGAAAAATGCTGACTTTACCGATGCTAGGACTATATCTAGTATAAACGGTTGGGTAAAGCAAAGTACCAACGGAAACATAGACAAAATAGTCGATGGCATCGAACCGGATACTGTTTTTATGCTGTTCAATGCTATTTACTTTTTTGGCAATTGGACGTATCCATTTCCTAAGCAAGCAACTCAAGAACGATTATTCACTTTATTGGACGGAACTCAAAAGGCTCACCCGCTCATGTTCCGGCAACTTTACCAAGCTAAGTATTATGAAAATGAAACGTTTCAGGCAGTTAGTTTACCCTATGGTGAAAAACGTTTAAGTCTGTACGTCTTCTTACCAAGAAAAGGAATTAATATTAGAAAATTTTATGAAAATCTGAATGCTGAAAATTGGGAAATCTGGATAAATAATATTAACGCTGAGCAAAATTATGAAGAAGAAATACCACTTTTAATTGGAATGCCGCGATTGCAATTAGAGTACGAAATAGATTTAGAAGATGTGTTTAAAAACATGGGTATGGAAATTGCTTTTCGGAAAGATGCTGATTTTTCAGCTATGGCAAACCCACCTTTATGGATTAGCTTTATTAAACACAAGACTTTTGTAGAAGTCAACGAAGAAGGTACTAAAGCATCAGCAGTCACGACAGTAGGAAGTACTAGAGGAGGGGCGGTAACAATGATTGTCGATCGCCCCTTTTTCTGTGCCATTAGAGACGAGCGAACGGGAACAATCCTGTTCATGGGTTCCATTGTAGATCCCATATCCGCTAATTGAAAATTTTCAATAGTAAATAGCATCCTAAAAATTGAGGTTTTTAAATTTTAATTAAGAGTATTTACTTACTTGGCTCGCATTGAAATCGCATATTGTAAGGAGGGTCAGTTATTTAAGGTTTGCTTACAATTTTAACCTGTCTAGAGACTACAGCGATCGTTAGCACTTGCAATGCTAAATAGGGTAACCGTATCTCTACTAGCATAAAAGTAGCGATCTAGTTCACAATAAAAAAGGTGTGCGTTACTACTGGCGGATATTGGGAGTTTATGGCAGAACCTCGTTGCGTATTGATTTGTCAGAACCGTTCTTGCTTGAATAACAGCTCGGCAGAGGTGCTAACAGCTTTTCAGGCGGCAGAAGTTCCTGGAGTGAGGGTGGAAAGTAGCGGTTGTATGGGGCAGTGCAGCTCTGGCCCTACCGTGCGGATAGTCCCTGACGAGACTTGGTATTGCCGGGTAAAAACCAGCGATGTACCTGAAATTGTGGAACGACATTTGATCGGCGGGAAACTTGTGGAAGCTAAGTTGAACCCGCGAATTCATCTCCGTATGGAAATGTTTTCTTCTTAACAAGAAGATCTGGCAACTCCGGAACTTAGTTGCGGATTGCTCGATCTCTAATGGAACTGCACTTTCCATACAAGCATCTTCGATCGAATTCGCCGTCAAACCCAATTTTTCTCAAGAGCCCTAAAGTGAAATTTCTTTTTTGTATAAGGTATGGAAAAAAACACAAAGTAAAACTAAGTATGGGGTAGCTGTGCTGAGCCAACACAAAGTTAAATAGACCTGTGCAAAGCGGAGCGATCGCAACCGCACAGCTTTTAACCTGGAATTAGGCTAGATCGGAACGATGGCAGTCCAAATATCAGAAGCTCAGTGTATCAAATCATGTCGCCACTTACATCAAATACAAAACGGCTTTTTCCCAAAGGCTGCACTCAGAGATCCTCATTGTGGCGTTACGGCATCGCTGTATTCGCGGCGGCAATGTCCCTATCGATCGCACTATCGCTAAAACCAGCACTACAGCATACCCATACACCCCTGTTTTTTGCTACTGTCGCGTTTGGCTACGGTGATTTTGGGTATGGTTTAACAGCCACCGTCTTGTCTGTGTTTTCGATCGATTTCTTGTTTGAGAAACTGGGGGATTCCCTGCAATTTACCTTTGGTAGCGATATCTTGTGGCTGAGCGTATTCGCTGTCGTGGCGCTGTCGATCGTATGGCTAACTTCTGCCCGTCAAAGGGCTCGAGACAAGCTCCGAACTAGCGAGGATAGTTTCCGTATGCTGGTAGAGGGAGTAAAAGACTACGCAATTTATATGCTTGACCAGAACGGATGCGTAGTCAGCTGGAACGAAGGGGCAGAAAGCATCAAGGGTTATCAGGCAAAAGAAATTATCGGTCAGCATTTCTCCCGCTTTTATACTCCCGAAGATATCGCACAGGATAAACCCAAACAGATACTGCATTTAGCAGCAACAGAAGGTCGCTATGAAGAAGAAGGTTGGCGCGTGCGAAAAAATGGTTCCCGCTTCTGGGCAGATATCGTCATTACTGCTTTACGAGACGAAGCAGGCAATCTCAGAGGCTTCTCAAAAGTAACCCGCTTTGTTGGCGATCGCAAACCGTCAGACGAAAGCTCGCTCAAAGAACTTTCAGATATCAAATTTGCTTTAGATCGAGCTGCCATAGTAGCGAGAACGGACAAAAAAGGCATAATTAACTACGTAAACGATAAATTTTGCGAAATATCGAAATATTCCAGAGAAGAACTTCTCGGACAAGACCATCGCATTCTCAATTCCGGTTATCATTCCAAAGAATTCTTCCGGAACTTGTGGGCAACAATTGTGAGCGGCAAAGTTTGGAAAGGAGAAATTAAGAATAAAGCCAAAGACGGAACGTATTACTGGGTTGATACAGTAATAGTTCCTTTTCTCGATCGCACGGGTAAACCATTTCAATATTTAGCAATCAGATCCGATATCACCGATCGCAAACAGGTAGAAGAAGAGTTGAGAGTGCGGAATGGCGAACAGCAAGCGATCGCCCAAATCGGTCAACGGGCGCTAGCTGGAAGCAACCTCGATACTTTAATGGACGAAGCCGTTAACGTCATTGCCCAAACTCTAGAAGTTGAATATTGTAAAGTTTTAGAACTGCTTCCAGGGGGTGACGCTTTACTGCTGCGGGCAGGTGTAGGTTGGCAGCCCGGACTTGTAGGCAATGCGACAGTAGGAACAGAGAAAGATTCCCAGGCTGGTTATACTTTGCTTTCCCAAGAGCCGATCGTTGTTCGAGATCTCCGCACCGAAACGCGATTTAGTGGCCCGCCACTGCTGCACAACCACGGCGCAGTCAGCGGGATGAGTGTCACGATCGCCGGAAAAAATGGACATTGGGGCGTTCTGGGGGTACACAGCAAGCGCAGCCGCACATTTACACAAGATGATATTTACTTTTTGCAAGCTGCTGCCAACATCCTGGCAGAAGCAATCCAACGCCAGCAAGCGGAAGCAGAACGCACGCAGCTATTAGAGCGGGAGCAAGCAGCACGCACGCAAGCGGAGGGAAATGAATACCGCTATCGCTTTCTTGCTGAATCGATACCGCAGATGGTATGGACAGCAGAACCGAATGGGAAGGTAGATTACTACAGCCAGCGCTGGTGCGATTACACTGGCATGACGCTGGAGCAAATTCAAACACAGGGATGGCCAGCGATCGTACATCCTGACGATTTGCAGCAGTGTATCGATACCTGGAGCAACGCTCTGCAAACCGGCTCCACTTACCAAATTCAAGCTCGTATGAAGGCAAAGGACGGAAAATATCGCTGGTTTTTAGGTCAAGCTTTGCCAATGCTTGACAAAGAAGGTCAAATTGTCAAGTGGTTCGGCACTAATACGGACATTGACGATCGAGTGCGAGCAGAGCAAGAACGAACAAAGCTACTAGCGCGGGAACAAGCAGCACGGGCTTTAGCCGAAGCTGCCGCTGAGAGAGTGGAACGTCTGCAAGCAGTTACGGATGCCGCGATCGCACCTTTATCCCTGGAAGACCTGCTGGATGGGCTGCTGGGGCGGATCGGAGAAATTCTTCAGGCGGATACGGCGGCAATCTTGCTGACGGATACTCAAACCAACACTCTTGTGGTGAGGGCAGCCAAGGGACTTGATGAGGAAGCTCGTCACGAAGTTCGCATTCCCATCGGTGAAGGATTCGCCGGACATATTGCCGCACTGCGTCAGCCGTTATTTGTCGAGCGCGATGCTTATAGGCAAGTTTACAGCCCCTTGCTGCGGGAAAAACAGATTCAGTCGCTCATCGGTGTGCCTTTGCTAATTGACGATCGAGTTTTGGGAGTTGTCCACGTCGGTACTATTGAAAGCCGCCATTTCACTCAAGACGATATTTATCTGCTACAACTGGTAGCCGAGCGGTTTGCTGTGGCAATCGATCGCGCTAATCTGTACGAGGCAGAACAAAAAGCACGGGCATCGGCGGAAGCGGCAAACCGACTCAAGGATGAATTTCTGGCGATCGTTTCCCACGAACTTCGCACGCCGTTGAACTCTATTCTGGGCTGGTCGCAAATGCTACGCAGCCGCAAGTTGAGTGAAGAAATTGTCAATAAGGCGCTGGAAACAATAGAGCGCAATGCCAAACAACAGGTAACGCTGATTAACGATATTTTGGATGTTTCCCGCATTATTCGCGGCAAGATTCGTTTGAGTATGCAGCCGGTCAACCTGGAAAGAATCATTGAGGAGGCGATCGAAACTATCAAGCCAGCAGCGCAAGCAAAAGGTATTCAACTGGAGTCGAGTCTCGATCCTGTGCTGAGCAAAGTGATCGGCGATGTCGATCGTTTGCAGCAAGTTATCGGCAATCTGCTTTCCAACGCTGTTAAGTTTACCCCAGAAGGAGGACAAGTCAAGGTGACGCTGGCTGAATTGCCGATTTCCGAAAAATTTGACTCGTTTGGAGCTAGTTTAGGGGCAAATTTAAATATTGCCTCCCCAGAAGCCGACTCAGGAAATAATATTTTGCAGCCAACCCAAAAGCGGATTTTAGGATTGCAATTTGAAACGGAAAAAGTTCAACCTGAAATCTTCCATCTCAAATCTGCAATCTCCTATGTTCAAATTACGGTAAGTGACACTGGCAAAGGGATCGGATCTGATTTTCTACCCCATGTTTTTGACGGTTTCCGTCAAGAAGATGGCACAATCACAAGAGTTGAGGGCGGACTGGGATTGGGACTGACAATTGTGCGCCGCTTGGTGGAATTGCACGGCGGCAGCGTTCAGGCGTTCAGCGAAGGGGAAGGTATGGGCGCAACATTTACTGTGAAGTTGCCAGTGCTTGCACAAAGTAAGGGAGCGGGGGATCTCTCCAGGGGGGGAGAAGAAAATTATTCAGCTGTACCTTTGAGTCCCTCAGCTGTTCAGCCTCTTAATGGTTTGCAGGTTCTTGTTGTTGATGATGATGTAGATAGCTGCGATTTGATTGCTACGATACTGAAACAATACGGTGCCCAAGTGAGGACGGCGAGTTCGGTAAGGGAAGCAATGGAAGCGATCGAACATATCAAACCGGATGTGTTGCTAAGCGACATCGGAATGCCACAAGAAGACGGCTACGACTTGATCCGCAAAGTGCGACAGCTTGAGTCACCGCGAGGCGAAGAAATTCGTGCGATCGCTCTGACAGCTTTTGCTAGAGAGGAGGATCGTTACAAGGCTATTCAGGCAGGTTTCCAAATGCACGTACCTAAACCAGTTGAGCCAGCTAAGTTAGCTACAGCGGTTGCGAGGCTGGTGCGCTGAAGTCAAAAAAGGGGCTAGGGAACAGGGGCTAGGGACTAGGGAAGAGGGAGAGGGAGGAATTTTGACTTTTGACTTTTGGCTCCCCCAGTTGGAAATATCGGCATACTACAAACTAAAGAACGATAATTTGATATGAGAGGTGAAGGTTTTACTTTTGGTTGGTTCGATTGGTTTTGTCTCTGGTATCCACCAGGTTGGCTAATTTTGTTCAATCGTCATTGGCAGCATTATCATGCCGATCCCGATGGTTGGAATTGGTTGGAATATATCTTATTTTTGATTCCGGGTGGATTTTATCTAGCGTTGTTAATTCGCTGGTTACGTCTTGGCTGTCGTTTACCGCGTCGAGAAACTCCGACGTTCGATCCAAATTATCAAAAAGCTTTTCGCGATGAAATTCTCGCACCTATAGTCAAATATTACTTTCGTGGCGAGTTGCAACAAATCGAAAATTTACCCGAAAATGGGCCGGCGATCGTAGCGATGAACCATGCTGGAATGTGTTTCCCGTGGGATTTTTTGGTATTAGCTTATCTGTTAGGAGATACACGCGACTGGATTGTACAACCCCTTGCCGGTGTTTCTTTGTTTGAACATCTTTGGATGATTTGGTGGCTACCGTCGGGATGGTCTGAAGTTTTGGGCGGCGTGCGGGCAGAATACGATGAATTTGAAGCGGCAGTTGCTAGTAAAACAATTTTACTTTATGCGCCGGAAGGTTTGCGCGGCCCTTGCAAAGGTTGGCCGTTACGTTTTCAGATTCAGACATTTCATCCCAGTTTTATTAGTTTGAGCGATCGCTATCAAATTCCCATTCTTCCAGTTGTGTGTTTGGGCAATGAATATTTACATCCTTTTGCTTTTAATTTAAAAAATATCGGCAAAATATTTGGCTTGCCTTTCTTGCCGATTTCCTTTTTGATAATTGTGTTTATTCTCTTCCCATCAATGGGAGTTTGGGCAATGAGAAGTCGATTGCAATATTATATTCAACCTCTCTACAGAAATAGTGATAGTCAAAATACAATTGAACCACAAACGGCATCAAGTAAGATCCGTTTAAATACGTATCAGCAAGCACAAGCATTGCGAGAAAAGCTACAAAGCAAACTTAACTGTTTGCTGAATATAAATGAATCATAGATATCGCGAAAAAAAATACGCGATCGCACTTATAATTAAAAAGCTGTTCGCTCGCGTACAATATTACAATGACAGAAAGTATTACTCAGCCTACAGGCTGGGATGCCGTCCTTGGCGGTCAAAATGCTGCTCCGACAAACGGTGTCGTTTTGGGAGGGATAGAAGGTGTCAAAAGACGCTTTGCAAGTGTTGTTATAGAACAGCGAATAGCGGCACTAAAAGAAGCGATAAAGTATGGAAAGCCTGGGTTAGAAATAGTAAAGAAAGCTTTGTACGATGAGTCAGATTTGGTACAGCGATCGGCTTATCTAATGCTGCGAGGAAGAACGGCACCAGAAGTGCGTAAAGCTTTACAAAGATTCAATTTTTATCGATTTTTTGAATGTCTGCGTACCCTCAAAGGCGGAACGCAAGTAGCGATTAGTCCAGATGGAGAAACAGCAGCTGTCGTAAAAAGCAATAAGAGTATCAAAGTCTGGAACTTGCCAACCGAAGAATTACTTTACGTTGTGCCTAATTCACCGAAAGGTAAACAACTTTTTCACATTAGTTTAGTGGGACAAACTTTGGTAAGAAGTATCCAAGGTGCAAGTAATTTTATTGAGGTTTGGCAAGAGGGAGAATTACAGCACACCCTTTACGGACACGAAGATTTAATTGGTGCGATCGCAATTAGCCCCGATGGCCAAAATCTTGCCACTGGCAGTCAGGATAAAACGATCAAAATTTGGGATTTAAATACTGGTAAACTAATTTATAATATTAGTAATTCTCTCGTTTGGGGAACGCACACAGGAACGGTGTTTTACCTTTCCTATAGCCCAGATGGACAAATTCTCATCAGTGGCGGTGCAGATGGCACTGTTAAATTATGGAATCTGCGAAATAGAGATAAACCGCGCACTTTCAAAATCCCTTTAATGGGTGGTTTATCCATTGCCACCAGTCCAAACGGAGAAATTATCGCCGCTGCATCTTGGGATAATAAAATTAGACTTTTGCATCTGGAAACAGGGGAAATAATCCGCATTTTAGAGCTAGATTCAGGCTGGGCAAATTGCCTAAACTTTAGCCCAGACGGTCAAATTTTGGTGAGTAGCGGTGCTTATGACAAGAGTATCAAATTTTGGGATATAAAAACCGCAGAAAATCTCCACACTTTGACAGGAAACGATAAGTATGTGACTTGCCTCGCCTTTAGTGCGGATGGACAAACTTTGTATAGTGCTGCACAGGATAAAACGATCGAAGTGTGGGGAATCAAGTAGAATTTGAGTAAAATACGTTAAAATAGTACATAAAGTCGGGTGCGTCAGAGACAGAAAAACTCATGCGATCGAGCTATCACAAAAGTATGACGCAACCGACAATATACAGCGTTTTTTCGGGCAACTTACTAAGTCTAGTTTGGTATTTTTATGACAGTTAACCAAAGTAGAATCAAAATTGATAGCAGCGTGCTTCCTGGACTCGATGTACTCTCCGAGGAAGAAAGAGCAAACGTTTTGAAGTCGATCGATTCTCTGGAAAATTTTTCGATCGCTCAACCTCTGGCGTCAAATATCAAAAAGCTTCAGGAAGACGAACAGCTTTATCTACTTCAGGTAGATGCAAGTCTCCGAATCATTTTTGAAGTAACCGCTGAGAATAAAATAGAAATTTCACATATTTTTAGGCGGGAGACGATAGAATATATGTTTCGCCGAAAAAAACAAAATGTATAACTTAAATGAAAAGCTTTTCAGCGCTTGAGTTTGATGTGAGGATTTGTCGCTCGCAAATCTCCGATCTGCAACAACTACTCCAAAGTCGTCGAGGTTTATCAGAAAGGGACGACATCATACCCTTTTTTAGAGAACGTCAGCATTTATCTGCGTTTTTGAGTTGTTATAACCCTAACATTATTCGACGCGATCGCATTGCATTTGAATATGACATATTTGGAGACTTTGCTTGCGACCTCGCAGTAGGAGATTATGTAAATAAATCATATTGTTTCGTTGAATTTGAAGAAGCGGCAGCAAACAGCATATTTTTAGGCAAACCAGGAAGAAGCACTCCAGAATGGTCGCCCAGATTTGAGCGTGGGTTAAGTCAGATTATAGATTGGT
The DNA here is from genome assembly GCF_014696265.1 of Aerosakkonema funiforme FACHB-1375. Taxonomy (GTDB): domain Bacteria; phylum Cyanobacteriota; class Cyanobacteriia; order Cyanobacteriales; family Aerosakkonemataceae; genus Aerosakkonema; species Aerosakkonema funiforme_A. The sequence continues at coordinate 24,825 of NZ_JACJPW010000006.1, forward strand.
TTTGGAAATTAAATGATTTAGAGAGAACCGATGATTTTGAGAACAGATTTAATAGCAAAACGATTAACTATATAGGTTTACTTGTCATCGGTAGAGATGAAAGTATCGAAATTAGAGAAAGAAGAAGATTAGAGTGGCGTCAGGAAAAAACAATAGTAAACTCGAAGCATATTCACTGCGTTACTTATGATAAATTATGCCGTGATTTAGCATCCTACATTGCTCAGTATCAGTTCAGCGAACAAATAGATAACCCAAGTTGAGGCTATATATATGGAAAGCGATCGCCCACTCACAGATATGGAGCGATCGCACACAAAAACTAAACTGGCGGTACTTGCGGTAAATCCGTATTTTGATCGACATTAGCCATATTGGCAGAATCGACTTCACCAGCAGTTAAGAAACGGAAAGTTTCCTGATAGAGACTTTGCCAAAAACGATTGCTCATTTGCCGACTGATCTCTGTCGGATCTACCATTGGATGCGGCACCATATCGCTGGAAGGATAAACATATAAGCGATGTTTTTTGCGTTCGCCTCCGATATCTTTAAAAAATTGTTGGTTAGTCTCAATATCAGCCGCATCCTCGTTTTCAGTGAGAACCAAAAAAGTGGGAACAGACTGTAAAGTTTGCACCTTGCTGAGTACAAAACTGCCGAAGCAATCCACCGCAGTTAAACAACCTACAGGAAACTGCAACGCAGGGTCCCAGCCTGATTCGCTGATATCCAGTGGCCCAGCCAACATCACGTACTGGCGCTCTTGTACACCGTAAATCTTGAGTAGAGGTGCGTAGGCGACAACTCCTTTAATGCGATCGGGTCGATCCGCAGCTAAGCCAAGGGCCACAGACCCACCCACCGACAATCCGATCGTATAGATAGGCCCAGGCATGGCTTCCAATTCTGCCAGACGATCGCGAGCGTTTTGGAGATAATTCATGTGGGAAGAAATGAAATAGCGATCGAAATCCGGGTCTTCATTTAACTCGATCGCCTTCACAATATTTAATAGCCGAGGCTCTAATTTCACCAACCTCGCCACCAAAGCCTTTTTTTCCAACTCGCCGAGACGACCGTAATTGCTCGGATCTGCCATCAGATTGGCAAAGAAGTTGAGCAAAACAGGGTCTTGCTGCACCTTTTCCCGTAGGGGGTTGGCAATTTCTGGTTTGAGATCCACTTGCGGCCAGTATTTATCCGGTATCCTAAAAGCATGACCCGCCAAAGTTGCCTGATAAACATTAAACCCATTGCGGAACAGGTAATCTGTCAAGCGCCACATCTGGTGAGGTTTGCTACTGAAGCCGTGGAACATCAACACCGTACCCCGAATTGCTTCTCCCTCTGCGTGGAACTGGTAGTAAGGATAAGCACCAGAGCGATGTTCTGGATTAGCGTCAATGCTTTGAATATAAGCGTCAATCTTTTGTTTGGTTTGCGTAATTTGCTGGGCGCTGGGGGTAAAAGTTGTATCCATGAGGTTAATTTTAAGCAAGTGTAGTGTTGGCTTTGAGGTTTGACTCATCAGTAACCTGTTTCAGGATAAAACTAATATGCTCAGGATGTCTGGTAAATTTAGCTGCAAATCTGAGTCAACCGATTTTGGATTTTGGATGAGAGGATTTTGGATTGGCTGGGCCTTGAGTATTGTAGAGACGTTTCATGAAACGTCTCTACAATATTTGGAAAAAATTAGATATGCCTGCGTCTTTGCAAACGCAGCAAGCGAAGTGTATTTGGATACCGTCAGTGGGATAGGAGCGATCGCTTTTTTGTTGTCAGGGAACTTTTCCGACTCAAATTCGCCTGATTGTTTATCAAGTATTCACTGAAAAACTTAAGAAAGCGCGATCGTGAAAAGTAAATTTATCTTTCAAAAGGGTGTAGTTTGTGCAATCTCTATTAGTTTAGCAGTATCCGGCTTACTGGGATTGCTGTTTATCAAAGAACCTCAGTCTGTAATGGCTGATGTTAGTAATACCAGTTTTACTAAACAAGCTAGAAGTATGAATAACAAGCTAGTTGCGGCTAACACTAACTTTGGCTTCAAACTGTTTGGGCAAATTTTCCGCCAGAATAGCAGAGAAAATATTTTTGTCTCTCCTACCAGTGTAGCGATCGCTCTCTCCATGACCTACAATGGCGCTAGCGGTACAACCCAGCAGGCAATGGCGCAAACTTTGCAATTGCAGGGAATGAGTTTGAATGAAATTAACCAATCTCAGCTAGCATTGATTAACATTTTGCAAAATCCCGACCCCAAAGTTAAACTCAGCATCGCCAATTCTCTGTGGGCTAAAAAAGATGTTATCTTTAAGCCTGACTTCCTGCAAAAAAGCAAGGAATTTTACAAAGCACAAGTCACAAATCTAGACTTTGCCAATCCCAACTCACCATCAATTATCAACGGTTGGGTTAACCAAAACACCAACGGGAAAATTCCGAAAATAATCGATCGCATTAATCCCGATGACATTTTGTTTTTAATCAACGCCATCTACTTCAAGGGAAGTTGGACAAAAGAATTTCCCAAAAATGCCACCCAACAGCGCCCTTTTACCTTGCTCAACGGTACGCGCAAACAGCACCCGCTCATGTCCCAAACGGGTAGATTTGGTTACTACGAAAATCAATCGTTTCAAGCCATTAGTTTGCCTTACGGAACAAGACGTTTGAGTATGTATGTGTTTCTGCCGAAACAAAATATCAACCTGCAATCTTTCTACAACAATTTAACTGCTGAAAATTGGGAACAATGGATGAATCAGTTTGTTTCCAGACAAGGTACAATTGTTTTACCCAGGTTTAAGTTAGAGTATGAAGTCACTTTAAATCAAGCGCTGCAAGCCTTGGGGATGGGGATGGCTTTTCAAGACAGAGCTAATTTTTCCGGTATGACTGCTGTACCTGCAAAAATTAATCAAGTCAAGCATAAAACTTTTGTAGAAGTGAACGAAGAAGGAACTGAAGCCGCAGCAGTTACTTCTGTGGGAGTCACGGCGACCTCTGTGCAAATACCGCAACAGGAACCATTTAGAATGGTTGTCGATCGCCCCTTTTTCTGCGCCATCCGCGATAATCAGACAGGCACTATTTTGTTTATGGGGTCGATTGTGGAACCAAAATGATTGAAGAGGGGCTAGGGGATAGGGAAGAGGGAAGAGGGAAGAGGGAAAAGGGAAAAGGGAAAAGATTTATTCTCCTGCTCCCCCACTCCCCCACTCTCCCACTCCCCCACTCTCCCACTCCCACACTCTCCGGACTCTTACTAATAACTAAGTTTCGCCAAATCTATACCCTTTTCCGTAGACGGTGTGAATTAACTGAGATTCGCCAGCAGCTTCAATTTTCCGACGCAGGAGGCGAATTAAAGCTGCTAATACATTGCTGCTGGGTTGTTCGTCTTCACTCCAGAGATGTTGATGTATTTGGGTGTGAGTTAATAATTGACCGGGGTGGCGCATAAAATATGCGAGTAATTGACTTTCTTTTTCGGATAAATCGATCGTGCGTCCGTGACGATAAGCGACTTGGTTATCGCAATCAAGTTCCAAATCGCCTACTCGCAGGCGTTGGATTGTTGAGACTGATTCTAGGGTAGCCGATCGCCGCAGCAAAGCGCGAACCCGTGCGAGTAATTCTCGCAATTCAAAAGGTTTGACGAGATAGTCATCTGCGCCGGCGTCCAATCCCTGCACGCGATCGTCTAAAGTGTCTTTGGCAGTAAGAAATAATACTGGTGTGGCAATGCCTTGCGATCGCAATTGCTGACAAATTTCCAGTCCGCTCATTTGCGGTAACATCCAATCGAGAATCAGCAAATCGTAATCGCCGATAGCCGCTAACTGACTTCCAGAAACTCCATCATAAGCCACATCGACACCGTAACCTTCACGGGTTAACACAGCTTTCAGGGGGTCGGCGAGCTCAACTTCATCATCAACCAAAAGAATTCGCATAAGCAGGGCATGAGTAAAATTTTACCTTTTAACTTTTTGCTATAGCAACCGCTAGGACGGTTAGGGCATCCTAAAACGCCATAACCAATTCACAGCAAGCATTTCATTTTTGACTTTTGACTTTTGACTTTTGCTATAACTTGTGGGTTGGTAAATATTTAATTGGACTTGACCTGTAACTGTCTGTCATAGGGAATCATGAGAGTATGGCACTTAGAGGTTTAGCTTTGAAAAGCGATCGACTCATTTGCACACAAGAGAGGGAATCAGCCTGCTATGCAACCACCCCTGCCTCTGGGGACTATCCTCCAAAACCACTATCGCTTGATCAAAATTCTCGGTCAAGGGGGGTTTGGTCGCACCTATCTAGCAGAAGACCAAGCCAGATTTAACGAACTATGCGTCCTCAAAGAGTTTACCCCGCGCTCCAACGAAGATTACCTTTTGCATAAATCAAAAGAACTGTTCCAAAGGGAAGCAGAGGTTCTCTACAAGATCGAGCATAGGCAAATTCCCCAGTTTCGCAGTACTTTTGAGCAGGGCAAACGTCTGTTTTTAGTGCAGGATTACGTTGAGGGCAAAAACTACAGCACGCTGCTGAGAGAGCGCCAACAAGAGGGAAGAGCTTTTTCAGAAAGTGAAATCGTGCAATTTTTGCAGCAAATGTTGCCAGTTTTAGTTCATATCCACGAAAAAGGTATTATTCATCGCGATATTTCGCCAGAGAATATCATTTTAAGAGAGAGCGATCGCCTGCCGGTACTGATCGATTTTGGCGCAGTCAAGGAAAAGGCAGCCCAATTGGACTCCGCCGGCGAGATTCCCCCAGCCACTACCGTAGGTAAACTCGGCTACGCGCCACCCGAACAACTGCAAACAGGCGAAGTTTTCCCCAACAGCGACCTCTACGCTCTAGCAGTAACCGCAGTAGTATTGATGACCGGTCGCAAACCCCAGGAATTGCTAGAGCAATCGAGCATGACTTGGCGTTGGCAGTTATTACCTCCCATCATCAGCCTGGGCATTTTCAACTTGCTCAAGAAAATGATGGCTCCCAGACCGCACAACCGCTACCAATCTGCGATCGAAGTCAGTCAAGCTTTGCGAGCCTGGGGTGGCATTACAACTGCCGCATCGGTGATTGCAAACAAAAAATCTCCGCACATCAAGCCGACTGCATCCCGCCCCACCACACGCCCATACTCTGCGATCGGCAGTAGCTTGTCAAATTTACCGTTCGTAGGTGCGGGAATTGGGTTATTAATTATACTGGGCTTTTTCTTGGCGATCGGCTCCATGATACCGACCAAATCGCTGAAAACAGCCACTCCAGCCGTCAGTACTGCCACTCCCACACCCACGCCAACCCCAATCGATGCAGCTACCACACCCGAACCAACACCCAGCGTTACACCAACCCCCACACCCGAACCGGTTTCCACAAGCGAAACAATCGGCTTAATAACGGGTCTGATCACTTATAAAGAAGGCAATCTCAAACCTAACCAGACGATTACTTACATTATTTCAGCCCAGCCAGGGCAGCAACTCAGCGTTTCTGTGACAAGGGGAAATATTTCTATGAACGTTTTAGCACCTAACCGCGTGCCGATCGACTTTCAAGCCAAGCAAGTACAACGATGGGAAGGGTTGCTGCCTTTAGCCGGAGACTACTATATTGAACTAAGTCCGCCGACAGGAGTTGCCGACAGCGACTACAAGCTGGACATTATTTTGACCAACCCCGTAGAACCTACCCCCAGTGTCAGCATTTCCCCCACTACCCCCGAATCCAACCTAACTCCTTCCCCATCTCCCACCTCAACAGGAGAAACCCTTCCCATCCCAACCCCCAGTGAAACTCCCTCTCCCTGATGAGGGGAGTGGGGGAGTGGGGGAGCGGGGGAGTGGGGGAGTGGGGGAGCGGGAGAATAAATCTTTTCCCTTTTCCCTTTTCGCCCTTCCCTCTTCTCTGTTCCCTCTCCCTCTTCCCTCTTCCCTAACCCCTAGCCCCTAACCCCTAGCCCCTATGCTTACCGTTGCATTACCTAAAGGCGCACTTCTCACCGACAGCATCCGTCTGCTACAAGCAGTTGGACTCGACTTTAGTGCTTTTCTCGATCCGAAAATGCGTCAACTCCAGATTCACAACCCCACCGGGACGGCGAAAGCTTTGCTCGTTAGGGCGCAGGATGTGCCAGTTTATGTGGAATACGGACAAGCGCAATTGGGAATAGTCGGTTATGACGTGCTGCGAGAAAAACAACCGCAAGTAGCGCACTTAGCTGATTTGGAATTCGGTCGCTGTCGGATGTCGGTGGCGGTAAAATCTTCGAGTCCTTATCAGTCTGCATTGGAATTGCCTCCTCACGGTCGAGTTGCTTCCAAGTTTGTCCGCTGTGCCCGCGAATACTTTGACAATCTGGATTTACCCGTAGAGATCGTGCCACTGTACGGTTCGGTGGAACTGGGGCCAATTACAGGAATGTCGGAAGCGATCGTAGACTTAGTATCGACCGGACGCACCCTCAAAGAAAATGGCTTAGTGGAGATGGAAGTTCTGTTTGAAAGTACGGCGCGACTGATTGCCCATCCCCTCAGTTATCGGCTCAACACCGATAACCTCTACCATTGGGTAGAAGGACTAAGAGAAAAAACTCTATCTTTGGTTTGATTTTTGCCAGAATTATTGCCAACCTTGTGGAAGAAATAAAAGTATGGAGGTTAGTTTCCCATCAACAAACTTAACAAGGGCAACCTAAAAGATTATGTACAAATGGAATGCTGAAGATTACCACAGAAATTCTTCCGAACAGCAAAGGTTGGCAAGGGAGTTTATCGCCAAACTCGACCTGAAAGGGAATGAAAATATTCTCGATATTGGTTGCGGAGATGGTAAAATTACAGCAGAACTTGCTACCCTTGTACCGGATGGATCGGTTACGGGAATAGATGGTTCTGAAGAAATGATCGACTTCGCTCGACAAAAGTTTCCTAAGAGCGATTTCCCGAATCTGAGATTTGAGTATAAGAATGCAACAAACCTCAATTTGGAGAATCAATTTGACCTGATCGTTTCGTTTAATTGTCTGCATTGGATTAATAATCATATCCCGGTTTTGGAAGGGATCGAAAAAAGCTTGAAGCCACATGGAAAAACGCAGCTTTTGTTAGCTGGAAAAACAGATGACACCTGTATGCGAATGGTGGTAGATAAAGTAATCTGTCAGGTCAAATGGAAAAACTATTTCCAGGAACTAACTTCACCATTTGGTTTGTACAAAGCTCATGAATACAAGGAAATGCTGGAAAAGGTGGGCTTAAAATCAAATAGGGTAGAAGCAATAACGACAAATATGATTTTTGATGGCAAAGAAGGATTTAAAGGATTGCTGCGGACTACATGGCTACCCCTGACGGAAAAGTTGCCGGAAGATTTACGTGCAGACATTATTGATGAGCTAGCGGAGGCATACATTCAGTTCAACCCACCGAATGGGGATGGCTTGGTGTATATGCCTATGGTGAAATTAGAAGTGGAAGCCACAAAAGTAGAGACATCTATCTCATGACAAGCTCATCGCCGCTGAGAGAGGATTTGGCAAATAAGCGATCGCGTCCGAAAGAAAGTGACTGGAGATTGTTCCTGCGTCTAGTCCCTTATGCTCGCCAAAGCAGCCGTTTGCTGGCGCTGGCGATCGCATTATTGATACCGGTATCGATTTCTGGTGCTGTGCAACCGATTGTAATCGGACAAGCGATATCTTTAATCCGCCAAGAAAACACAACGTTTGCATTTCTGCAAAATCGCCCCTTTGCAGAGGCGTTTAATATCTTGGTCGTTTTATTGTTAGTAACTGTAACTGTCCGCATACTACTTGTCAGCACTCAATCATATACGGTACAAAAAGTAGGTCAGCAAATCACCGCCGCCATTCGCAAGGATTTGTTCGAGCGCGTCACCTCTCTAGCAGTGCGCTTTTTCGATCGCACCCCCGTAGGAAAATTGATTACACGCCTCACCAGCGATGTGGAAGCGCTGGGAGATGTTTTTTCCACAGGTGCGATCGGCATTGTCAGCGACTTGTTTTCGATTGTGGTAATTGCGGTTGCCATGTTTTTATTGCAATGGCAGCTAGCTTTGATGCTAGTGTTAATGCTAGTGCCGGTATCGTTTGCGATCGTCTATTTCCAGCATCAATACCGCATGGCCAATTATAAAGCGAGGGAAGAACTTTCCGCCCTTAACGCCACCCTGCAAGAAAACATCCTTGGTATTAATATAGTCCAGTTGTTCCGGCGGGAACAATTTAATGCGGAACTATTTCGGACTATCAACAAACGCTATATCACCGAAGTAGACAAAACCATCTTTCACGACTCGGCTATTTCTGCAACGCTGGAGTGGATTTCTTTAGTTGCGATCGCAGGCGTACTGGGGCTGGGCGGCTGGTTTGTCATGCAAAATAACTTTAGTTTTGGCATCTTATCCACCTTTATTTTGTACGCGCAACGCCTCTTCGATCCCTTGCGCCAATTAGCCGAAAAATTCACCTCAATTCAAGCAGGTTTTACCGCCGTCGAACGCATCACCGACATTTTAAATGAACCAATCGAAATTCGCGATCCGGAACATCCCAAATCCTTACCGCCAGCACGGGGAGTAGAAGGCGGAGAAATTCGCTTTGAAAACGTATTTTTTGGCTACAAAACTGATGAATACGTTCTCAAAGATTTAGATTTCACCATCCATCCGGGCGAAAAAGTAGCGTTAGTTGGCCCCACAGGTGCCGGTAAAAGTTCGATCATTCGTCTTTTGTGTCGTCTCTACGAAACAACTCAAGGTCGCATCCTTCTTGATGGAGTAGATATCAGAGACTTACCTCAAATCGAACTGCGCCGTCACATGGGCGTTATCCTGCAAGATGGATTTCTGTTTGCCGGTGATGTGAAAAGCAACATCACCCTGGGAGAAACTTACTCGTTTGAGGCAATTCGCACCGCCGCAGCACAAACTAACGTAGCCCAGTTTATCGAACAGTTACCTCAAGGATACGACACCGAGTTGCGGGAACGAGGTACAAATCTTTCTGGCGGTCAAAAACAACTCCTAGCCTTTGCCCGCGCTGCTATCCGCAATCCTCGCATATTAGTGTTGGATGAAGCAACTGCCAGCTTGGATGTGGGGACAGAAGCATTAATTCAAGAAGCTTTGGAACATTTGCTGGTAGGACGTACTGCGATTATTATCGCGCACCGACTTTCTACTATTCGCAATGTCGATCGCATTTTAGTACTCAAGCGGGGACAACTTGTAGAATCCGGCAGTCATGAGGAATTAGTGCGCCAAGAAGGACTTTATGCCAGTTTGTACAAGTTGCAGATGTTAGGAACTTAATCAATTTTCGATTTTGGATTTTGGATTTTAGATTTATTTCAATCTGCAATCTAAAATTTGCAATTTTTCCCTACTCCAGCTTTGTAGGTTGGGTTGAGGTACGAAACCCAACTTTTGCCTTGGATTTCACTTCACTAACTCAACCTACAAAAAGATCGCTAAGTAGGTGGGCGTCAATAGACGCCAGTATGTGAAAAGATGTAAAGACAACAGGTAAGTACAGAAGAGCGAAAATTTAACTTTAGTTTAATCTTAGTTGGAAATAGCCACTTCCAACTCAGTAGTATGATGGGTTTATTCCTAAAAGCGATACTTTCATTTGGGAGATGCAAGCGATCGCACAACAGCATCAGACAGATTTTTGTCGAATCGGAATTTCAATTACGAACTCCGTACCCTGTCCTGGCGCGGAAATACAATATATGTTTCCGCGATGTTTTTCCACCACAATTTGATAGCTAATCGATAATCCCAGACCAGTGCCTTTCCCGACAGGTTTTGTGGTAAAAAATGGGTCGAATAATTTACGGCGTATTTCCTCTGTCATGCCGGAACCGTTATCTTTAATACGGATAGCTACCCGATCTTTATTGAATACTTCTGTGCGAATGTGAATAAAGCTGGGATGTTGCTTAATTTCCTCTAGCGATCGCTTCTTATTCCACTCGTCCAAAGCATCGATCGCATTCGTAATGATATTCATAAATACCTGATTGAGTTGTCCCGCATAGCAATCAATATTAGGTAGATTGCCATATTCTTTAATAACTTGAATGCCTGCGTGTGTTCCTATCTCTTTAAAACGATTTTGCAAAATCAGGAGCGTACTATCTATACCTTCGTGAATATTGACATCCTTCATTTCCGCTTCATCAAGACGCGAGAAGTTCCGTAAACTCAGGACTATCTCGCGAATGCGGTTGGCTCCCATCTTCATAGATGCGAGTATCTTCGGTAAGTCTTCCAGCAAAAAGTCTAGCTCGATTTCTTCAACAAGCTCTTGAATTTCTTCTACCGGATTGGGATAGTAATGCTTATATAGTTTTAGCAATCGCAGAATATCTTCAACATATTCTGATGCTGGAGTAATATTGCCGTAAATAAAGCTGACCGGGTTGTTAATTTCGTGAGCGACGCCAGCAACTAACTGACCCAAACTCGACATTTTTTCAGTTTGGATAAGTTGAGCTTGAGTTTGTTGTAATTCGCGCAAAGTTTGCTCTAAATCCTGAGTTCTTTGGCGCAATTCCTCTGAATATCGTCGCAAAGCTTCTTCCGATTGTTTGCGTTGGGTAATATCCATCATTGAGCCAACCATCCGCACTGGATTGCCTCGCTCATCACAGGCAATAAAACCGCGATCGATCACCAAAGCATAAGAATTGTCAGCTTTTAAATATCGGTATTCATCTGACCGCACTTGTTCTTTTTTCTCAAGCGCATGATGTATGCCATTAACAACTCTTTCCCTATCTTCTGGATGTATGTGTTCGTACCACCAAGCAGCAGTAGGTTCCACATCTGCCATTGCATAACCAAAAAGCGTCTGGATACCTTCGTTCCACTCCACCTCACCTGTCGCCAAATTCCAGTTCCAAATAGCATCATTTGTAGCTCGTGCTAGTAGTTGATAGCGGATTTGGTTCTCCCGCAAAGCTTCTTCTGCTTGCTTGCGCTCTTTAATATCGCGACTGATCGTTGCCAAAGCCTGCGGTTGTCCTGTTTGTGGGTTTTTCAGAACAAACAGATTGTAATCGACGGGAATCGATTCGCCAGTTTCAAGATTCTTGAATCGGTATTCTCCCTGCCAATAACCTTTTTCCAGAACAGTCGGTATAATCTGCTGCTGCACTTCATTAATATCTTCCGGCATAAAGGTGTCGATTATATTCATGTTTGCCAATTCTTCAAAATTTGGCAATCCCAGCAGCTTTAGGCCAGATTGATTTAGAAAAATAGGCTTTCCTTCCAGAGAAGCAATACCAATTAAATCGGTGCTGTTTTCGATTAAAGTTACTAATTGTTGACGTTCTGAGTCTGCCTGTTTGCGCTCCGTAATGTCGCGACCTTCCGGAATCAAAAGAACTACTTTTCCTGTCTCATCAAACACAGGCTTGATCGAGAAGTCAACAATTATCACTTGATTTTCATGATTTTGTGCCTCGGTTTCGTAACGCACGAATTTACCTTGTGCAGCTTCGCTAATAGCTGTTTGCAAACGGTTACCAATTTCTGAATTTCCAGACCACCAGGGGGTTTCCCAGAACAAGCGATCGATAACATCTTTGGGCTCAGCTTTAATAGCATCCAATGCTGTTTGATTTGCTTTTATGAGAGTGCCATCTGGTGTCATCAACCCCATAAACTGAAAAGCGCTATCGAAAATCACCTGTAATATTCTTTCATTCGATCGCAATGCTTCCTCAGTTTGTTTGCGTTCAGTTATATCTCTGGCAACTGCATACATTTTTTGCTGTTCGGGAAATGGCACCGCTTGCCACAAAAACCATTTATAGGAGCCATCTTTGCAAAGCCAACGGTTCTCAAAGGACAAAATGTTAATACCAAGAGCAATTTTTTCGGCTTCGCGGATAGTTGCTTGCCGATCTTCTGGATGCACAAATTCAATGTAAGGTTTAGCCAGCAGTTCCTCGCTTGAGAAACCAACGCTTTTTTCCCATGCAGGGTTAAGTTGCTTTAAATAACCGTCAAAACCGGCGGTACAAATCATATCCAGCGATAGATTGAAATAGCGATCGCGTTCTTCTTCAACTCTTTTAGGATCGCTGATATCTGTCAGCGTCCCAACATAGCTAATTACTCCTTCGGCTCCCATTTCCGGGACTGATTGACCCAATACCCAAGTTACCAAACCATCGGAACGCACAAAGCGATACTCGGATTTAAAAGGTGAATTGGTTTGTGCAGATTCGTACCATTCTCGGTAAACTCGCTCGCGATCGTCTTCATGGATCGCTTGCGCCCAACCTTCTCCCTGTGCTACTTCTAGACTCAACCCCGTGATGTCGCTCCAGCGATCGTTCACGTACAAACAATTACCTTGCGGATCGGTGCGGAATATGCCCACAGGTAAAGCTTTTAGCAGGCTCAAAAATCGCTCTTCAGTTTCCCGGAGTACCTGTTCGACTTGTTGGCGATCGGTGATATCTCTAGCTATGGCAAGGATATAGCGATCTCCACCCCACTCAACCTTACTCAATCGCACCTCAACTGGGAAAGTTGCGCCGTCTTTGCGTCGGTAAATCCCATTCACGGTATGAGTTTCACCCAGAACTATTTGCTGCCAGGTTTTTTTCATTTCCTCCAGCTGGATACTCACCTCAAAGTCGGATACTGACAAGTTAAATAACTCAGCGCGAGTGTATCCCAAACTATCGCAAGCTTGCTGGTTAACATCAATGATTTTCCCTTCTCCATCCTGTACAAAAAAAGCATCTCCAGCTTGGTCAACAATAGAGCGAAAGCGTTTCTCACTCTGTCGCAATGCTTCTTCGACTCGTCGGCGTTCCTTAATCTCTTCTTTTAATAGTGAGATCGTATGGTTTAATTGAGCCGTTCTCTCTTTTACTTTGATTTCCAATACTTCGTTTGCGGATTTCAGCGCTGCTTCCGAGAGCTTGCGATCGGTAATATCGATTGCAGAGCCGATATAACCGGCAAAGCTGCCGTCTGGGTAGTACCTTGGTACGCCTGTATTCAAAATCCAGCGGTACTTTCCATCTGCACGCCGCAGTCGATATTCGATCTCGAATTTTTGACGGGTATCAAAAGCCTTAACATAGGTATCCAAACACTGCTGGCGATCTTTCGGATAAACCCCTTCCCACCAACCGTAACCCTGCTCCTGTTCTAGATGGCGTCCGGTAAATTCCAACCAGACTTGGTTAAAATAATTACAAAGCTTGTCTGCCCCAGACGTCCAAATCATTACAGGAGCTGTATCAGCCATCAGGCGAAATCGGTTTTCGCTCTCGTCTAGCAATGCCAACAGTCTCTGGCACTCCTTCTTGCTATTTTCCTGTTCTTGGGTAGCCATTATTTATTACTTAGCTATTAATCTTTGGCAGATAAAGACAGGCTTGTCCATTAGCGAAAAAAATCTTTTCTCTAGTAATATATCTATCTTCAACAGTTCTTATGTGATTTCTGTCACAGATGAAGCCTATTAATTATAAGGATATCTTTAAATTTCGATTATTACGTTAGTTTCCCAGGCGAGCCCACCCATGACCAGCAAGGCCCTGTAATTTTTTGTTTAACGTAAAAAATAATCTTACTTGTTACTCACTTGTAATTAGCCGATAATTCAATCTTGCCGACTTAAAATATCATTCTAAACATGAATTTCCAAAATAATCGCAAAGATCTTCAAGTGAATTTGCAGTTAAATTAAAGCTCTAGAAAACAGCGTAACTTTGAACTAAAATTATATGTTTATGACTAATACCCCATTATCCGTATCCAAAAACACCACCGATGGAGCGACGGCAACCGAGTCGTCCCTTAGCTGGGCTAGCTTGCTGCAACAGCTGCTCGATCGACAATCCCTATCTTTTGAACAAGCATCCCATTTAATGCAAGGATGGCTGAACGAGGCGATCGAACCTGTCTTATCCGGAGCGATTTTAGCCGCCATTCAAGCTAAAGGCGTTTCCACTGAAGAATTAGCTGGCATGGCCCAGGTACTGCAAACTCAGTCGCTCGCGGGGGAAGGTTCCCAATCCCTAATTCCCATCATCGATACCTGCGGTACAGGCGGAGATGGTGCATCAACATTTAATATTTCCACTGCTGTGGCGTTTGTGGCAGCAGCAGCCGGAGTGCGGGTTGCCAAACACGGTAATCGTTCGGCTTCTAGCCGAGTGGGTTCTGCTGATGTGTTGGAAGCCTTGGGCGTCAACTTGAATGCTACAAGCGATCGAGTACAGGCGGCATTATCCGAAGTCGGCATTACCTTTTTATTTGCACCCGGTTGGCACCCAGCCCTCAAAGTAGTTGCCCCCCTGCGACGAACCTTAAAAGTGCGAACGATATTTAATTTATTAGGCCCACTCGTCAACCCCTTACGACCCACAGGTCAGGTAATTGGCGTGTGCGAACCAAACTTGTTAGCAACTATCGCTCACGCCTTGCTTAGCTTGGGTACGCAAAAAGCCATTGTCGTACACGGACGAGAAAAACTAGATGAAGCCGGTCTGGGAGATTTGACCGATCTGGCAGTACTCTCTGAAGGTGAAGTACAGATATCTTCCCTAAATCCCGAAGAACTCGGTTTGACACCAGCCCCGATAGGCGAGTTACGCGGTGGCGATGTGCGGGAAAATGCCGAAATTTTGCGATCGGTGTTGCAAGGAAAGGGAACTCAGGCACAACATGAAGTAGTCGCTTTGAATGCTGCCTTAGCACTCCAAGTTGGCGACTCGATTCCGATGGGAGACCATACCAAAGGTATTTCTGTTGCTAAAGATATTTTGCTTAGCGGTGCTGCCTGGTCGAAGCTGGAGCAATTAGTTCAGTTCCTCAATTAGGGCGTCGGGGTTAGGGAAAAGGGGCTAGGGGCTGGGGGCTAGGGGGAAAAGGGAAAAGATTTATTCTTCAGCTCCCCCACTCCCCCGCTCCCCCACTCCCCCACTCCCCCACTCCCCTTTTCCCTAACCCCGACGCCCTCAACGCTGGCGGAATTCCACCACGTTATTTCTGATGGTGATATCGTAGCCGCCGAAGAAGTCTTGTCCCAGCAATCCGATATCTAGCGCTGAGCCGATCGCTACTGGTATATTCCTAACTGAAGCACCCCCCACTTCCATAGAATCGATACAACCAACGCCAAACACTACCCCCTGACCGCTGGCAGTATTAGCTTTGGCGAAGCCGATGGGTTTTACCCTCAATGCCGATGCCATTACAGGAGTAATCACAGTACCGCTAGCCCCCGTATCCAAAATCATTTCGTGGGTTTGTTTGAGCCCCAAGCTGAAAAAGTTAACATCAACTACCACCGTGCCACCTTCTCGGCGTTTGATGGGAACTCGAAACACAGTTCCGGCTGCTATTGTGGAGCTTTTTTGTGGCTTGCCAGTACATTTGGAAATAGCAGACACTGGCTTAGAACCGGGATTTGCCCGCGATTGTGCGTAGTCGAGATACTGCTGGTATTCTTTTAACTTTGTTTTGGCGATCGCATACTTAGGACTGGCAGCGGGTACAGCTTTGAGCAATTCGATCGCTTGCTGCCATTTGTTGCTGACAATCTGCCAGTCATCTTGAGAACTGGCAGATTGGCTGATACTGTTGGCGCTGGCAGCTTTGACAAGCGCTTGTTCGTAAGTATCCGATTGGGGTACAGCGCTAGTAGTTGTCTTCGCTGCCAAAGATATCGGTTTGGCAACGGGAGTTGTTGACGCTGGAGTGGTAGCAGGGGTTACAGTTGGTTGGGCGTTGCTGCTAGGACTGGTAGTAGAGTTATTATTGTTACAAGCAACGCTAATAAGTGCGATCGTGCCAAAAAGCAATATCGGTAATGCAGTGGGGCGAGATAATTTTGGCATATTAGTATTTAATTTATTTTGCCTGAAAAACTTTTTCCTTGTACCGCCGCTTCCACTTTAACCTTTATAGAGAAGGGGTTTTGGAAACTGAGCTTCAGTCTTGCCAAGATCGGAAATGCGATCGCATCTCAACACAATCAGCATCTAAAACCCACACCCTACGGAACGGTCGTGCAATAATAGCATCGCTCCTAGTCTGTGTCTAAAAAACTATGCCCCTCTTTGATGCTCAACCGGCTTTGCTCGTGCTGGCAGATGGCACCGTTTATCGTGGTTGGTCTTTCGGTGCTATGGGAACAACGATAGGGGAAGTGGTGTTTAATACCGGCATAACGGGCTATCAGGAAGTGCTGACCGATCCCAGCTATTGCGGTCAGATTGTGGCCTTTACTTATCCAGAATTGGGAAATACCGGCGTTAATCCAGAGGACGAAGAATCGGATCGGCCCCAAGTGCGGGGTGCGATCGCTCGCAACATCACGACCCGACCCAGCAACTGGCGCTCTACTCAATCTTTACCCGACTACCTCAAACAGTACAATATTCCCGGTATTTACGGCATCGATACCCGCGCCCTTACCCGCAAGATTCGGCAATTTGGCGCTATGAACGGTGGAATTTCCACAGAAATTCTCGATCCCGCCGAATTATTGGCAGAGGTACAAGCAGCCCCCGACATGAACGGGTTAAATTTGGTGCGAGAAGTAACTACTCGCCAGACCTATGAATGGTCAGATCCCACTACTTCTGTTTGGGAGTTTAACCCAGCTACCCAATCGAGTGAAGAGGAACGCCTTACCGTTGTAGCGCTTGATTTTGGCGTGAAGCGGAATATTCTGCGGCGTTTGGCCAGTTTCGGTTGCCGAGTCATCGTCGTTCCCGCAGATACACCTTCGGAAGAAATTCTCAAATATAACCCGGACGGCATTTTTCTCTCCAACGGCCCGGGCGACCCCGCAGCGGTCACAGAAGGGATCGAAACTACCAAAGCGCTGCTGAATAGCCAAAAACCGGTATTCGGTATCTGTATGGGACACCAAATTCTCGGTCTGTCCTTGGGTGCGGAAACTTTCAAGCTCAAATTCGGACATCGCGGTTTAAATCAACCCGCAGGTCTGCGCCAAAAGGTAGAAATTACGAGTCAAAACCACAGTTTTGCGATCGACCCCGATACTTTGCCCGATGGGGAAGTGGAAATTACGCACCTCAACTTGAACGATCGTACAGTCGCTGGATTGCGTCACAAAAACCTACCTCTGTTTTCGGTGCAGTACCACCCAGAAGCCAGCCCTGGCCCCCACGATGCCGATTATCTGTTTGAACAATTTGTCCAACAGATGCGCGAGTCGCGTAAAGCAGGGGCTAGGGGCTAGGGATTAGGGGCTAGGGGAAGAGGGAGTGGGGGAGCGGGGGAGTGGGGGAGTGGGGGAGTGGAAGAATGAATATTTTCCTCTTCCCTCTTCCCCTAGCCCCTAACCCCTAGCCCTAGCCCCTAGTCGCCAGCCAGTAGACAATTACCCAGAAAATATCTATACTGGAGCCTCGACTTAAGGACTATTTTCTAGCTAGGAGGCGGTTATTCCTGAACAATTAAACTTGACCGTTAGCCTAAGAGGCTCGCGAGAAATCAAGGATAAATACCAGCTATTTCGCCTGACCGGCTTATTAGACGCCTTTTCAGAGCCGACTTTTCGGAAGGTAATCGGCAATTCTATCGATCAAGGGCCGAAAAATATTATTTTGGATCTTTCTCAAATCGATTTTGTCGATAGCTCTGGATTGGGCGCTTTAGTGCAGCTAGCCAAGCAAGCTCAAAATGCTGAGGGTTCTTTGCAAATTGTTACGAATCCCCGCGTAACTCAGACTGTCAAGCTGGTGCGGTTGGAAAAGTTTCTGTCTTTGCAATCTTCAGTTGATGCTGCTGTAGAAAAATTGCAATAAGTTGGGTAAGCGATCGCAGTCGCTATCCGATCGGCTTTCTGGATAGCTTTTTTCAGATGGCAATACGCCCAGGCGATCGAGATGAACCGAGACAGTCAAAAATAGACCTTTCTGGTATAATAAGGTGAAATGTTTCCACCCCTGCTCTCTGGCTCACGCTCGTTAACAGAAGTCCAGCAACTTTCCCCAGCTGCTTTGGCGTATCTGGGAGATGCGGTCTATGAACTATATATCCGCAACCGTTATCTCCTGCCTCCCAAACGAATAGAACGTTATCATCGACAAGTGGTAGCTCAGGTGCGAGCAGAAAGTCAGGCACGACATCTGCGATCGCTCCAAGCCCTCCTCACCGATGCAGAGTTAGAAATTTTGCGACGAGGACGCAATGCGGCTTCAGGAGGCCCGAAGCGCCTAGCCCCAGAAATATATCAACAGGCAACAAGTTTAGAAACTTTATTAGGCTATTTGTACCTCACCAATCCGGAAAGATTGACTCAGCTGTTAGCGCAATTAGAACTTGACGCCATCCCAGAGGAATAATTACTAATTGTTCTTTAGATAGCTTTTTCGATCGCTTTGTTTTTTGTAAATTTAAACTATAAGGCTGAAGAGCTGAAACAAAAAAAATATGGCTCCAAAAAATCGGAATTCAGAAGCTCAAAACCAGCCAAATCGCGGTAGACCTTTAAAATCCAGGGTAAAACCGAATGTTGTCAAGAAGATTCGGATTGGGAAACCTGGTGCTGGCGCACCTAAAATCGCTGGCGCACCTAAAATCGCTGGCGCACCTAAAATCGCTGGCGCACCTCATATCAGCGAAGCAAAACATATCGAGCCCCAAAGTACCGAAGACTCTGACCTGATCTACGGTCGCCAAAGTGTGCTAGCGGCTTTGGAAAATCAGCGTTCTCTCAATCGGATTTGGATACTACCGCAGTTGCGTTACGATCCCCGCTTTCACACTTTATTGCTGCAAGCAAAAACTAACGGCGCGGTAATTGATGAAGTCGAAGCCAAACGTTTAGACCAAATTACTAATCGCGGCAATCATCAGGGTGTAGCCGCACAGGTAACAGCTTATGCCTATATAGAACTCGCGGATCTGATTGCTAAAGCGAAGTCAGTTTCCGATCGACCTGTGCTGTTGGTAATCGATAGTATTACCGATCCCCAAAACCTTGGCTCGATTATTCGCACCGCAGAGGCGATGGGAGCGCAAGGTTTGGTAATTCCCCAAAGACGAGCTGTAGGGATCACCTCAACTGTAATCAAAGTAGCATCAGGCGCACTGGAAAATTTTCCAGTGGCGAGGGTGGTCAATCTCAGTCGAGCGTTGGAAGAATTGAAGGAGGCTGGTTTCTGGATCTACGGTACGGCAGCTGATGCGCCTGTGTCGCTGCATACGATCGAGAAGTTCGATAAACCGACAGTTTTCGCGATCGGTTCTGAAGGCGAAGGTCTGAGCCTGATCGTACAGCGCCACTGCGATTTTTTGGTCTCCATTCCCCTGCTAGGAAAAACCGCAAGCTTGAACGCATCTGTAGCGGCGGGAATGGCTCTGTATGAGATTTTCCGACGCCGTTGGCCAACAAATACACGGCCCCTAGAGACTGCGAAAAAGGGGCCAGCAACTTAGGTTGAGAGAGTTCGATCGGCAAATCACCAAGGGAGATGACTTCTGCTCTCCCTCTATTCCCCTATTAAATTGCTAGACAAAAAAAATCTTTTCAAAAAAGAAATGTTAAACAATATAAAGAAATGTAAATAAAAAGCCGTTATAAAGGGCGTCTGCTCCCATAAAAAAGGTAAAGGCTATGAAAGAGATTCTGATTAGCATTCTCAATTTATTCGGTTTGGCTTGGTGGATAGAGATCCAGACACAGAGCCCCCGTTGTACCTACTACTTTGGCCCATTTCTGAGTGCTAAGGATGCAGAGGCAGAAATAGGTGGCTACCAAGAAGACTTGAAAGCAGAAGGCGCTCAAGTTAGTGCTGTTTTGCTAAAACGTTGTAAGCCAGCTAAGGTGACTGTGGAACACGAAACGATCGAAAGATCGAACCGCAAAGGATCGTCAGCGTATAAGGGTCGATCGAGCGTAGCCAGCTTTAAGGCTTAAAACTATTAGCGATCGCTCGTTTGAGAAGCTGTCGCAAATATATCGGGATGACTTTCCATCCAGCGATCGATATCTCCCAGTACCTGTGAGGGAATTTCCCAAGGAAACAGATGAGCGGTGTTGGGGTAGCAGTACCACTCGCAGTTTTTGAGGTGACGAGCTGTTTCCAAACTCGACTCGGCGGTGATGTGACGATCGGCTGCCCCAGCTAACATCAAACAAGGACATTCAATCTGGGATAGGTGTTCGAGTCGGTTGTACCCAGATTTTAGGGCTGTCATAAGCGATCGCGTTGCCGCACCCGAAGTACCCAGATATGCTGAAACAGCATCGGCAGCAATGTATCGATAAGCACTGGAGTTATGTTGCTGAATGAGGTAGCGGAAAAGCGATCGCTTCCCAAAAGTTTCGATATTCCATTGCCATCCCGGTTGCAGTCCATTTAAAATCGCAGCTAATCCTGTGTATAAATTATCCTCCCAACTGATGGGGGGATGGCTACCCCGAGGACGAGCTGCTGTCGCAATTAAAATTAAACCGCTGACTCGTTTCGGACATCTGAGTGCCAATTCCATAGCCAGAATGCCTCCCAGCGACCATCCCAACACCAAACAGCGATCGATCTCTAAGGAGTCTAGAAGCGCTTCCAAGTCGATTAAATGGTCGTGCATATCAAAATCGCCCTTAACGCGACTCCTGCCGTATCCCCGCAAATCGGGGGCGATAGTTTGGCATCGCTGGGAAAGGTGCTGGGTAAAGACGGACATACTGCTACCCGAACCGGGATGTCCGTGAAGGCAAAGTATCGGAAAACCTTTGCCGTGGATGTGGACGTGGAGCATAGGGGAGGGGGTGAGTGGGGTGGGTCAGATATTCCTAGTTTCGCGATCGTTTGAAGCTGTCTGTCTGACGCAGCTAAAGAGATTAATTACCGAACGCGAGCCAAAATATTCTCCATATCGGATAACTGAATAGCACCAGAGAATGCTTGACCGTTCATCACAAAAAATGGAGTGCCGGTAATTCCCAAATTTTCAGCGAGGAGCATATCTTGAACAATTGCATTATCGGCAATATTGCGATCCTGCTGAAACTTTTCCATATCTAGATTGAGGTTTTGGGCAATCTCCAAATACAGCGCTTCTCCTAATTTATCTTGCTGAGAAAAGAGGGCGTCTTGGTATTGCCAGAATTTGCCTTGTTGAGCGGCTGCCCAAGCAGCTTTGGCAGCTGGCATTGCTTCGGTATGAATCGAAGTCAAGGGGAAATGTTTGTAAACTAAAGTCACTTCATCCTGATGATTTGCCATGAACTGTTTGATAGTTTCCTGAGCCTTAGCGCAATAGGGGCATTGAAAATCTGAAAACTCTACCAGCACAATCTTTAAATCCTTCGCACCAGTCGTAGGAGACTCAGCAATTACTGCTTTCGGGTTACTTTTCAGGTCTTGCAAAAATGCCTGCTGTGCTTGATGTAATTTCTGTTGTTGTGCTTGCTGATAAGCTTGTAAAGATTCGAGAATTACTTCTGGATTTTCGCGAATAATTTGCAAAACCTGTTCTTGCAAGCGCGGACTGATGCGGGTAGCTGCTTGCGCGGGAAATGACCAGCAAGCTATTATAAAACATAATATCAACGGTGCGGCTAATCGCAATCTTTTTTTCACAATGTTTGGGAAACTTGTGAGTGCGATCGCGCACAACTGAACTAGACGCATAAATAACCTCTCGATGTGCTTACACTATCTAGTATGCTTGTTTTTATCGGAAACAGAAGAGAGGCGATCGCTTTTTGCTACTCGAACTGTACCATCCAAACCAAAAATCCTAAAATTTGCTCTACTGGCGGTAAGGAGTAAACATTTAAGTCGATGATTACTTCAGTTCCAGAAAGTTTAAGAAATTGCCATTGGAGACCATTACTAACCGACCCATATAGGATGGACAATGGTTTTTGTTTGGCTTCATTAAATTTCTGTGCTGCTACCATTTCTGCAACACATTGACCGATTCCTGTTTTCAAATCTGCCTGTTTTGCCTCTACAATAATAATGGCTGGTGCTTCAATGGCTAATTGTTCGGTGGAACGACTGATCAGAAAGTCGCAGCGTCCATTCAGTCCCAGAGATTCATCCACGTTAAAATCTTCCCCGGAAAACATACTAATTTGACGGTTAAGAATGCGTCGTACTTCTACAAGAACTGGGCTAATAATTAGCTCAGATCTGGCTTTTTCGCTGCCTGTAGCGACAGCAAGTGGTAGAGTTTCTTCAAGAGTTGCAGCCAGGGTATTGCTGGGTTGAATAGGGGGAATTTCAGGCAGAAATCTGATGCCTTCTACTGTGGTTAAATTGAAGGCTTCTTTAACTTTAGTGATGGTGGTGAATTGGCTGTAGGGCATAAATTTTTTCTATTTAAGCGTATCCAAATATCTCGTAAATCTTCAGGGGTTAGACGTTCCATAATTTGGTTCTAGCGTTTCTGTCCATCCTTGGCTTGAATCTCTTTGCCATAGATGGGGATGTAGAATTTGGTTGACATTCTCTTGTGCTGTCTTAGGGTGTTGTGCCAAAAGTGCCTGACGACGCTTAATTTTGGCAACTGCTAGATATTGGGAGTTAGGTGAATATTCTGACATAGTACAACAGCAAGTGGTAAAGTTGCTTTAATAGTTGCAGCAATGGTGATTTCTAATAAACCGGATTTCTGAATGGGCGATCGCAACTGTACAGCTTTCCATCAAGTTACCTTATTTGAGCAAATAGCATACTATTTTTTAGTTTACCACATAAGAAATAGGCGATCGCATTTATTTTCATCTGTATTCCTGAGTTTAGGGGCAAGAAATATTTGCTGTCAAAACAACAGATTCAAGAACGTTGTTTTTGCTTGCGGCAGATAAAGCTTCTGCATCTATAAGTTCTTTCAATTTTTCAAAAATTAAAACTTCTGTTTCTTCTCCATCCGTTAATTTATCATAAAAATACCGATCTGATAGCCATTGTTCAAAAGCTAATTTTAACAGCCCATTTGGATAAACCTTAAACCTCCAATATGAAGATAATCGATTATCAATAACTTCAAATAATGGGGCGGGATTTTGCTGGGGATAGTAAGTATATCCATCATCGCAAATATAATACCAAATGCTTCCCTGCCATTGATAAAGAGCGTAAACTGTATATTCCTTACCAATTGTTAATTGAAACTCAGTTTCTTTGGTACGACCTACAGCAGGGTCTAAGTAGGTTTCGTTCAAAAATTCTCCCGTATTAGCAATACAACGAATCTGCATAATTTAATTACCTAAAGATTTGTAGATATTGTTTTAAGATACTGCCGTTTAAACTTGAATTCAACATTTTCAAGAGTCTGGCGATTTCGGAACCAATGAATTTGTACAGACGCTCCATTTATAATGTTGGTTTGGGTACTAGCCATTTTAACCCAATCTTCAAGATTGCCGCCATAGTTAGCAACCAGTCGAGGCGCATCTCTTAATGGTTCTTGTGGTGTGCCGAGAATTTCTTTACAATTGATTGCTTGTGCAGCAGCAGCTTTGGCATCTTGCATTAGGAGTTGTTCTTGTAAGTTGGTAGGAATCTCATCGGGAATTCGCCCTGTAGTCACGCTAGTTTTAGGTATAATCTGGTTTATATAATTATAAGATGTGGCACTTTTTTGTTATGATGAAAAAAAGAGCGATCGCACCTTACCTAATTGCTTGTTGATTGCGATCGCTAACATTGAAAATAGCTCGATTGTATTCAGAATATTGGCTGCCATTTCACTGTTATTTCACATATCAAGGTATCGTTTATGCCAAAGAAACCCGGTTTTTTAGAAAAACCGGGTTTCTGAGTTTAGGGGCGATCGCAATCGAACTTTTCAAATTTAGATACAGGTTTTGGGCAATCTTCAGATACGATGCCTCACTGACTTTACTTTCTCAAAATTAAGGGACTTCGAGAGTGGTTGTTTCATCGTATTTAATTCCAGTAACCCTATCATCTTGAAAACGACGACCTTGATTTATTTTCAGTTCACCATTAACTTTAATTTCAAACCATCCACCTGACTGACCAGCAATGGTGTTGTTTACTACCAGTCTGACCTGATGCGTACCACTACTAACTTCGAGCGGCCCCCAACCAGTATCGCCTCCTTTTCCACCACCAGCATAGCCACCTTCTTTAGCTTTTCTACCATCGATAAAGATGGTGGCTACATCATCAATTTGTGAGATTCTTGCGGTTACAGCAGTTTGTTTAGGTGGATATACTGGAAAGCGTGGAAGTGGCCCATTACATCTTTCTTCTGCTTTTATGCGATTTGCAGACGCAACTTGTTCGATTCTATTGGTGGCTTCTTCTTGAGTCCTTCCACCAATTTTGAGGGCGCTTATCAACATATCAGTGTGGTATCCTCCTATTTCACCATAGTAGTAAAAACAATAATTAGCGTCCTGAAAAGCCATAATGCTCCAGGTAATAAGGAAGGTTAAGGATATATTTGGAGGAATTTTAGATATCAGCGTAGCACCTGATCCAGCAAACCAATATGTTAAGGGATTGCTTAGTAATTCCCCTAATTCTGGAATTTTCAATTTTATCAAGTCTGCGGCTACCTTAAGCTTCCTACAATAATCTCTTTCTTCCCTACATTTTGAATTAGCTTCGCTAATATTTATTTTCTTTACAAGATCTACTGAATTTTGAGTAACATCCTTATTGTTGCAATCATTTATATTTTTGGTAAACTGAGATATAAAAATATTTTGTGTATAGCTTATATCGCCAAAACTAAATCTTTCTTTCTTTTGAACACCAGTTTGATCGGTGTAGCTGATTTGCCAAGTATTTTCTCTTAATCCTTGAACGACTATAGGTGGATTATTATTCTTAGCCGTAAGAGTAACGCTATTACCATCAGCTGCATATTTAGCTAATATTTCAAAAGCGCCACTGCTACATGATATGCCATCATTAGCTAAATGCAGAACTGCTGATTCCACATATTTCTTATTTCCATTAGATTTTATTTCAGCAATCTGTTCACAACCTTTAGTATCTATAAATCTGTGTGTTCCTGGCTGCAAATCTTGAAAGTTTGAATTACCTGTAAATTCGTTTACTACTGCAGGTATTGAATTCGTATCACTGCCATCAAACTCACGACGCACCGGAAAATTCGGCCCAGGATCTTGCGGAAACGGCGGCGCTTGCGGATTACTTTGTTGTGGCGACGGCGCACTCGGTTCATCGCCAAATTCACTCGGATCTCGCTGCGCCTGCAAATAGTTAGAAATATCGGCAACTACAGCAGGGGGATTCGCCGCTACCACTCGCTGAGAACTTCCCCCCAAATCCACCGTGCAAACCGTCCAATTAAAACTGAAAAGCGTACAAAGTGCAGCCGAAAAAGCACGATTGACAAATGTACCAGGAGCGAGTAAAGTACCAACGATCGCAACTACAAAGCTAACAATTCCCAAAGCCAAAAACCGCATCCGACGCATAATTTACCTCACAAAATTAACTGATAATGAGCGGATTTTTACCGCCCATTATTTCCAGCAAAAAACCTAATTAAAAACCAAAAGGAAGCCTCACCGGGACAACCCGCCGAAGTTGTTGAAAAACGTCAACAACATTTTTAAAATCACCATACCAACCCCTAACTTCCTGACGAGAAGGTTGGGTTGCTTCCACATTATCCGCAGGGTTATCATCCCTGGTTAAAATAGAAGTATTCATCCCAGCTTGAGGCATCAAAGCCACAAAAGTATTAATTGGGATTGCGGCATTTAATCCAGTTTTAACCCTTATTTCTCCCCCAGCAGCAGATTCCGATTGAATCGCACCATCTACATCACCTTCCCCGTGAATACCAATCACTCGCCCATTCACATCAAAAACTGGGCCACCGCTCATTCCCCTGCGAGTTACTGCATCGTAGCGCATGGTATATCCCTTAGCACGACTATTGGGACGGCTGGAAATCTGTCCGGCGGTAAACTCAAATTCTCGTTCTCCACCAGCTTCAATTGCCAGAGGATAACCAGCAATATAAATTCCCGAACCAATCGAAGCTTCATCGGAATTGCTAATGGCTGCAACGGCTTGTTTTTCAGGACTTTCAAAAGTAATAATTGCTAAATCTGTATCGTTAGCATTTTTCGGTAATCTGGTAACAGACTTCACAGAATAAGTTTTACCTTTGCTGGTGTAAACCGAGTATTCAGCATTGGGATTTTCGACTACATGATTGGCAGTTAAAACGGTGTATGTATTGTCTTTTTTCCCAATAATTACCCCCGATCCACCATAATCTTTACTGAGTAAATTATCAATTCTGACGGTTGTGGGTACAGCAATTTTAGCTACCTCTTTAGCCGTTTTAGCCATTACTGGTTGATTAATCACGATTGCTGCTACAAATGCCGTACCAGCTAATATGTGTGGTAGATGATTAAACCGCATAACTAACTCCATGAATGATATAGGTACGTTGTTGCGCTTCAGCGCTCTTATCAGGTACGTTATTGGCTTTTAGGGCTAAAGCCCAACAACGTACCTATTGAATGAAGGAAACAAATTGCAAATAGGTACTAATCGGAATTCCCCAACTAGAATTCACCATTTGCTCTAACATTGTTGGTGAAGGTTCGCTGCCATCTTCAAAGGCATAGACGCCAAAATCTGGATCGCGATTTTTCACCCTTCCGTTAATACCAATTAACAACCCATTGCTATTAAAAATTGGGCCGCCACTCATACCGACAGCGATATCATTTGTGTAGCCCAAGCGATAACCTTGAGATAGGGATTTTGGCAATAGCAGGGATACTGCACCAGAGGTAAACCGAAATACGCCGATACCTCGATCGAACGTAGTGGTTAAAGTCCCAGGTTGGTACATGGGAAACCCCGCCGCAAATACCTGTTCTCCTACCACTGTCGGTTCGGTACTAATTCGCGCTACCTGGTAATTTGTGTTACTGCGAAATTGAATTACTGCTAGGTCATTGTTTCCCAACTGTCTGGGATTGAAAGTTGGGGTGTAGCGCCGACCGTCGGGGGTGATAATGGTATAGCGTTGGCTAAAAGCAACAACGTGCCAACTGGTTAGTACCTTGTAAGTTTGTCCCTGTCGTTGCACGATCGCACCAGAACCAGACGCATTACCAGTCAGGATGCGTACTGTTGTAATTTGTGCTAAATGGCGAAGATCTGACCTTTCCCCCAACCCCTCTCCTACCAGGAGAGGGGGGCAAGATTTCTCTTGCACCCCCCTTCCCACCCCTTCGGAGAAGCAAGCTACGCAGGGAAGGGGGGCTGGGGGGGTTAGGTTCCCAGCGCCTACCAATAACTGAACGATCGCAAAACCACCCATCAGCTTCAGCACCGCACTTTGCCTCTCCCCAAGGGTCATCTAAAGCTCCCGCGATCCGCCGCCATTATTATTAGGTTGTTGAGGCATCGGCTGAGTATTGCTCGGTTGGCTGACTGAAGGCGGCATCTCGCTATTGCCGTCATCTCCCAAACGTCCACTCACATCGATGTAAGGAATAGCACCGCTTTCACGCAGGGAAGGCGCACCCGCTTGTCCTTCCCGCCACGCCAAAAGATTGTTCAACGTCCGAACTGCGTCTTGATTCGATTTGAGGGTAAAAATCAAATTTTCGCAACGTCCATTAACTTGACTGGCGGTGCAAACAACTCGTTGCCCGTTCATCACGCCGACAGTGATATATTTCAGTTGTTTGTTGCGGCGATAAGTTTCCAAACGTCCGCTAACTTCTTGGCAGCGTGTTTGCGGATTATAACCAGAACTAGCAAAAGCATTGGAAACCCAGCGAATCCAAGGTTCTTGAGTTCCTTGTGCATTTTGATAGATTGTGACGGGTGTACCGCTAGAGGTATCGCAAAAAAATCCTCGTGCAGCGGCGTTTTGGGCTGGACTGGGGGGAGTGCCGATCGCTATACTGCTGAGGGCGATCGCTCCCGTTGCCACAACTTTTGTAAATACTTTCCATGTCTTCTGTGTGGTAATCTCTTTAAACAGCATAATCAGAGAAAAAAACATCGATTGCGCCCGATATAATCGGGCGCAATCGATCCGTACATAAATTTTTTATACTTCGTAATGAGATTAAAAACCCGAATATGCGAATAAGCAGCGATCGGTCACTTTATACTTGAGATCCGGGCTATAAGTGAAAACGAGGTCTTGAGGTAACTGCATGGCATCCATCCGCGAGTTGCACCAACAACTCATTAGCAAAGAACGCTCTGCTGTAGAAATTACGAAAGAAGCGTTAGAACGCATTGAGGCGCTAGAACCCAAGTTGCACAGTTTTTTGTGCGTAACCGCAGATAGAGCCATAGAACAGGCAATGGCGGTGGATGCCAAAATCGCCGCCGGAGAGGAAATAGGGCTACTGGCGGGCATTCCGATCGCCATTAAGGACAATATGTGTACCAAGGGGATTCGCACTACTTGCGGTTCCCGAATTCTGGAAAATTTCGTGCCGCCTTACGAGTCCACCGTTACCCAGAAACTAATGGATGCGGGTGCGGTGATGGTGGGCAAAACGAATATGGATGAGTTCGCGATGGGCAGTTCTACGGAAACTTCTGCCTATCAACTCACAGCTAACCCGTGGGACTTGGAACGAGTACCGGGAGGTTCTTCTGGGGGTTCGGCGGCGGCAGTGGCGGGGGGAGAATGTCTTGTTTCTCTCGGTTCGGATACGGGGGGTTCGATTCGTCAACCGGCGTCTTTCTGCGGTGTGGTGGGATTGAAACCGACTTACGGGTTGGTTTCGCGTTTCGGTTTGGTAGCTTACGCTTCTTCGCTGGATCAAATTGGGCCGTTCGGTACTACGGTGGAGGATACGGCGATTTTTTTGGGTGCGATCGCCGGTTACGACCCCAAAGATTCTACTAGCCTCAACGTGCAAATTCCCGACTATGCCAAAAATCTCAAACCCAATCTCAAAACTAGAGGCGTTCTCAGAGTTGGGGTGATCTCGGAAACTTTCGGTCAAGGTTTAGATCCCGCAGTGGAAAAAGCCGTGACGAAAGCGATCGAAGTTCTCCAAGAATTAGGGGCGGAAATTCACGTTATTTCTTGTCCGCGCTTCCGCTACGGTTTGCCTACTTACTATATTATTGCTCCCTCGGAAGCATCTGCTAATTTGGCTCGTTACGATGGGGTGAAGTATGGTTTGCGGACAACAGACGCCGATAATTTGCTAACTATGTATACCCAGACTCGCGCTGCTGGTTTTGGCACGGAAGTTAAGCGTCGGATCATGTTGGGAACTTATGCTTTATCGGCTGGATATTACGATGCCTATTATCTGAAGGCGCAAAAAGTTCGCACTCTGATTAAACAAGACTTTGAGAGTGCTTTTGAAAAAGTTGATGTTTTGGTTTGTCCGACTGCCCCGACAACGGCGTTTAAAGCTGGTGAAAAAACTGAAGATCCGTTGAGTATGTATTTATCGGATTTGATGACGATTCCGGTGAATTTGGCTGGGTTGCCCGGATTAAATGTACCGTGCGGTTTTGATGAAAAGGGACTGCCGATCGGTATGCAATTGATTGGTAATCTGTTGCGGGAAGATCAGCTGTTTCATGTGGCTTATGCCTACGAGCAATCTACTTCCTGGCATCGTCGGAAACCTCATTTGCTTTAACTCAGATCTTGCACCAGCGTCAGAAACCGGGTTTCTTGCTAATAGGAAAACTAGAAAGCCTAGATTTTTGCTGAAAAAACCCGGTTTCTCTGGTCTTATTGAGAAGATCTGAGTTAAGGAGCTATGACTAATATTTAGTAGGGTGGGCATTGCCCACCTTACCTACTAATTAATCTGTATGTCAAAAATGCCAATTACATTTCTATTGAAGTTAGTACAAATTGTAGGTGGGTTGGTAGCGATCGCATATTTATCTGCCTGTATATATCTTGTTTTTTGGCAGAATCGCTTTATCTTTTTCCCATCTTCTATAATTGAAATAACACCAGCAGGTTTGGCGAGTTTCGAGGATGTTTGGTTGCCAGTATTAGGTAGTTCGGGTAAAGTGGAACGCATTCACGGTTGGTGGATTCCCGGAGAGGGAAAACAAACTGTATTATATTTGCATGGGAATGGGATTAATATAGGAGCGAATGTTAACCATGCGATGCGGTTTCACCAACTCGGTTTTTCGGTATTGCTAATAGATTATCGCGGTTACGGACGCAGCGAAGGTGACTTTCCTACGGAAGCAAGCGTTTATCGAGATGCGGAAACAGCTTGGCATTATTTAACCGGAGAAAGACAGATTTCAGCAAAAGATATTTTTATTTACGGTCATTCTCTGGGAGGTGCGATCGCAATCGATTTAGCAGCTAAACATCCAGAGGCGGCGGGTTTAATTGTGGAAAGTTCGTTCACCTCAATGCGGAATATGGTGAACGAAAGACCTGTTTTTCAATTGTTTCCGGCAGATATCATTTTACACCAGCGGTTTGACTCTATTAGTAAGGTGCGTTCGCTCAAAATGCCAGTCCTCTTTATTCATGGTATGCTAGATACCGAGATTCCCTATGGCATGAGTAAAATGCTGTTTGCCGCCGCCCCGTCACCCAAACGCCTTTTCCTCGTTCCCGATGCGGGACATAATAATGTCGCCAGTATTGCTGGCGTCGAATATCTCCAAACTGTACAAAATTTTGTTCGATTAGCTACACATTCAATTAATAAATAAAAACTCCTATGTCTTTTGTTGGTTTGCACACTCACAGCGATTATAGCCTACTGGATGGAGCGAGTCAGCTAAACGATCTGGTAGAGCGAGCGATGCAGTTAAATATGCCTGCGATCGCACTTACAGATCACGGGGTTATGTATGGTGCAGTTGAGCTAATTAAACTTTGTCGCGGTAAAACAATTAAGCCAATTGTCGGCAATGAAATGTATGTCGTCGAAGGCGATATCGAAAAGAACGAACGAGGTAGAAAAAAATATCATCAAATTGTTTTAGCTAAAAATACTCAAGGTTACAAAAACTTAGTAAAATTAACAACAATTTCTCATCTCAAAGGTATACAAGGGAAAGGTATATTTGCCCGTCCTTGTATTAACAAAGAACTGCTAGTGCAATACCGCGAGGGTTTGATTGTTACCAGCGGATGTCGTGCGGGTGAAGTCCCCCAGATGATTCTGCAAAACAAGCTGCAAGAAGCACGCGATTGCGCCAAATGGTACAAACAAACTTTTGGCGATGATTATTATTTAGAAATTCAAGACCACGGTTATATAGAAGACCGCATGGTTAATGTCGAACTGGTCAAAATTGGCAAAGAACTCGATATTAAAATTGTCGCGACAAACGATTCCCATTTTACATCTTGCTCGGATGTAGAAGCGCACGACGCACTGTTATGTATTAATACTGGGGATCTTTTTGCAGATGAAAATCGCAAGCTGCGATATAGCGGAACGGAATATCTCAAATCAGCAGACGAGATGAAACATCTGTTTCGAGATCATTTGCCGGATGATGTAATTGCAGATGCGATCGCCAATACATTAGAAGTAGCAGAAAAAGTCGATTTTTACCATATTATGGGGGAACCGCGCCTTCCCAATTATCCGGTTCCCAAAGACCACACACCAGACACCTACGTACAGGACAAAGCTTGGGAAGGACTGCTAGAACGCCTCCAAGTTAAAGCCCGTAGCGATGTCAAGCCCGTATACGCAAAACGATTGATGTACGAGCTGAAAATGATTGAACAGATGGGATTTTCTACCTACTTTTTAGTTGTTTGGGATTATATCAATTTTGCCAGAAGCAAAGGTATTCCAGTTGGGCCAGGAAGAGGAAGCGCCGCCGGTTCTCTAGTTGCTTATGCTTTGCGAATTACTAATATTGACCCGGTGCATCACGGCTTATTATTCGAGCGCTTCTTGAATCCGGAACGCAAATCCATGCCTGATATAGATACGGATTTTTGTGTGGAAAGGCGAGATGAAGTAATTGACTATGTTACAGACAGGTATGGCAAAGATAAGGTAGCCCAAATAATCACTTTTAACCGCATGACTTCTAAGGCTGTTTTGAAAGATGTCGCCAGAGTTTTGAATATTGACTATGGCGAATCTGACAAAATGGCTAAATTAATTCCCGTATCGCGAGGTAAACCGGAAAAACTGGCGGTGATGATTTCCGATAAAACGCCGGAACCGAGTTTTAAAGCGGCTTATGAAAATGATCTAGTTAAGCCGAAAGACCGGAATGGGAATGTTAGCGAATTCACTTTTCGCCAGTGGGTGGATATGGCAATTCGCATTGAAGGTACAAACAAAACTTTTGGTGTCCATGCGGCGGGAATTGTCATTTCAGCCGAACCTTTAGATGAGGTTGTCCCGCTACAGCTGAATAACGACGGCGCTGTGATTACCCAGTATTCTATGGAAGAGTTAGAATCGCTGGGTTTGTTAAAAATGGATTTCTTGGGTTTAAAGAACTTGACTACAATCCAAAAGACTTTGGAATTAATTCAGAAAAACCGCAAAATTAAAATCGACCCCGATGCTATCACGCTAGACGAAAGAAAAAATCATGAAATTTTATCAAAGGGGGAGGTTAAGAAGCCTGGTAGTGAGTTTAAAACTACTTATCAGGTTTTGGAAAGAGGGGATTTAGAAGGAATATTTCAGTTGGAATCTTCCGGGATGCGTCAGGTAGTTAAAGACTTGAAGCCATCGAGTATAGAAGATATTTCTTCAATTCTAGCTCTTTATCGTCCGGGGCCATTGGATGCGGGACTGATTCCCAAATTTATCGATCGCAAACACGGTCGAGAAGCAATTGTTTACGAACATCCGCTATTAGAACCTATTCTCGAAGAAACTTATGGCGTGCTTGTTTATCAAGAGCAAATCATGAAAGTTGCTCAAGATTTGGCAGGCTATTCTTTGGGACAAGCCGATATATTGCGCCGCTGTTTAAGTGGATCGACAAAAATAATTGATGCGGCAACTGGCGATTTGGTTACTTTAAGTGAGATAGCTGCCAAACCTGAGTATTGGTTAGGGCGGAAAGTCTTTTCCCTCGATTTGACAACTCAGAAAATTACTCAACAACCGATTATTGAAATTCATAATAACGGCGTGCGGGATGT
Source organism: Aerosakkonema funiforme FACHB-1375 (assembly GCF_014696265.1). GTDB lineage: Bacteria > Cyanobacteriota > Cyanobacteriia > Cyanobacteriales > Aerosakkonemataceae > Aerosakkonema > Aerosakkonema funiforme_A. The sequence goes on from NZ_JACJPW010000006.1 coordinate 57,996, forward strand.
CTGGGAGATTACTACTAAAACTAACCGTCAAATCAAAGCGACAGACGATCACCTTTTCTATACGCTTTTGGGATGGAAACCTCTCAATAATTTCAAAGTAGGCGATCGCATAGCTTTGACAAAGACAATTCCCATTACTCACACCTCAGAAATTTCAGATGCTCAAATCAAGCTGACTGCGTATTTAATTGGCGATGGACATCTTTCTACTAGACAACCTTCTAGTAGCTATTTCTGCAATAGCGATCCGGAATTGATTGCTGATTTTAATAATTGTGCGGAAGAATTATTTGGCTCACCCGCACCGTTGGATACTCAATTCCATTTGGGTCGCAAGTCTGTAACTTACGCCCGGATTGGTTTTGTTTCGGCTTTTAATCACTGGGTAGACAACCACATAAAACGCGCTCATTCAAGGGATAAAGAAATTCCTGGCTGGGTTTTCTCTTTATCCAAGAATCAGTTACAGCTTTTTTTGGCAACTTTGTGGTCAACTGACGGCAGTTTTGATACTGCGATCGGTCATACAGATTACACATCAACATCAAAAATTTTAGTCAGACAAATTCAACACTTATTACTGCGTTTGGGTATTGTTGCTTTGTTTGACGTTAAAAGAATCACCTATCAAGGTAAGCCTCACGTTTCTTATCGAGCGCAAATCACAGGACGTGAGGATATGCTGAAGTTTTGCGAATTGATTCAACCCTATCTCAGTAGCTATAAACGCCAAAAAGCACAAGCTTGTTATTTGATTGTAAAAGATAAGCTAGCCAATCAATCTAAGCATACAATTCCACCCGAAGTTATTACGCTAATTGCCAACGCTAAAAAAGCTAGTGGCATGACTTGGGAGGAAATTGACTGTGCTGTGGGAGCAACAAAAGGAGCAATGTCTTCTGGTTTGAATTTCCAGAAAACTCCAACTAGAAGTTTATCTCGTCATCGAGTTCGCAATTTTGCGATCGGTTTCCAGCACTCGGAGTTGAGAACGATCGCAGATTCGGAAGTATTTTGGGATGAAATTGTTTCGATTCAATACGCTGGCAAGGAAGAAGTATTCGATCTTACTATTCCGAAAAATCATAATTTTATCGCCAACGATTTTATCGCACACAACTGCATGGGTAAAAAGAAAGCTGATGAAATGCAGAAGCAAAGAGAGACTTTTATTGAAGGCTCGACAAAGAATGGAATTAAAAGGCAACTAGCTGAATCGCTATTCGATCAAATGGTTTTGTTCGCTGAATATTGCTTCAATAAATCTCATTCAACTGCCTATGCCTATGTCACCTATCAAACTGCTTATTTAAAGGCAAATTTTAAGGCGGAATATATGGCGGCGTTGCTGACTCATAACAGCGATGACCAAGATAAGGTGAAAAAATATATCGCTAATTCTCAGGAGTTGGGAATTACGGTAGAAGGGCCGGATATTAATCGTTCTGATGTGACTTTTACGCCGTCTAATGGTAAAATATTATTTGGTTTGTCGGCTGTGAAAAATGTGGGGGCGAATGCGATCGCAAACATTTTGGCAGCGCGAGAAGAAGGCGGCGAGTTTAAGGATTTGGCAGATTTGTGCGATCGCATTAACTTGCACACCGTCAATAGCCGCGCTTTGGAATCCCTGATCAGGTGCGGTGCTTTTGATAAGCTAAATCCCAATCGCCAACAATTAATCGCACATCTCCCTTTAGTAGTAAGTTGGGCGCAGAAAAGCAAAGATACCTCGGAACAACCCACACTTTTCGATCTGGAATCGGTGAGAAGTCCCGCACCCAAAGCGCCGCAGGTAAACGATTTCCCAGTGAAAGAAAAGTTGCAATACGAAAAAGAATTACTGGGTTTTTATGTTTCCGATCATCCGCTTAAATATGCGGAAAGATTTGCGAAGCAGCAGGGAATCGAATTGATTTATCTCAATCAAGTGGAGGATTGGCGATCGAGAAAACCCATCAGCGCCATTGTGATGCTGACAGAAGTTAAACAGCTATTGACTAAAAAAAGCGGCGAACGTATGGCAATACTACTACTGGAAGACCTCACTGGTAAAGGGGAAGCGGTCGTTTTTCCCAAAACTTATGAAGTTGTTCAGTCATCGCTTGTTACAGATACGCCAGTCATTCTGCGCTGTAAAATAGAAAAGCCAGAAGATCGGGATCGCAATCAAATCATTGTCGAAGAAGTCACGCCTATTGAAGCCGAACATCTAGCAGTTTCCGAACAAATCCTACCGATCGAAAACGATCCGGAACCTGTCGTGATGCTAGAATTAACTTTACAACAAATTAGCGACGAACAAAAACTCAAACACTTGCAAGCAATTTTTGGAGAATACAATCATGGCGCAGAGGCAGAAAAAATTCCCGTCATCGCTATTCTGGCGGGAGAACACAGCCGTCAGGTAATTAGATTCGGAGAAAAATATCGCTTGCAAGATCCCGAAGGTCTTGTCTCTCGCCTCAAAAACCACGGATTTTCTGCCTCTACCAAACAATTAAAAATTAATTTTTAACCCACCCTTTGCCAAATTTTGATTGTGTTATCCCAACTGCCGCTGGCCATAATCAGTCCGTCAAAACTGATTGCCAAAGAGTTAACCGGGTTGGTATGCTCTTCTATCGTATCGAGCAGTTCTCCAGTAGTCAAATTCCAAATTTTGATCGTTTTATCGCTACTACCGCTAATGATATATTGTCCATCGGGAGTAACGATAACAGAATTAACAGCCCCTGAATGATCGGCAAGAGTGCGAATGATTTGTCCTTTCGCCACATTCCACAGCTTGATTGTTTTGTCCTTACTGGCGCTGACCAAGGTTTTCGCATCCGGGGTAAAAGCAACGGAATGTACTGAGTTCAAATGTCCGTTGAGAGTGCGGAGGAATTCACCCGTAGCATAATTCCACAGCTTGATTTGATTGTCAAGGCCACCTGTGGCTACTATAGGCGTATTGGGAGCGATCGCGAGCGACTGAATCATCCCGGCTGGCCCCAAGAGAGTGCGGACTGGTGCGCCTGTTTGCAATTTCCAAACTTTGACCGTCCTGTCTTCGCTACCGCTAATGAGAGTTTGTCCGTCCGGACTGATGGCGATCGAAGTTACATCCCGATTGTGTTCCGTTAAAGTGTGCAGCTGTTTGCCAGTTTGAATATCCCAAATCTTCACTCTGTCGTCATCGCTGCAACTGACGATAATTTTGCCATCCGGATCGATGGCGAGGGCATTAACTCCCTTGCTATGTCCGGTGAGTGTTTGTCGCAATTCACCAGTTTGCAGATTCCAGATTTTAATTGTATCGTCTAAACTACCGCTCGCCACAAGTTGCTTAAAGGGACCCATCGCCACGCACATCACCCAGGATGAATGTCCCACAAGAGTTTTTACGCATCGCCAATACTTACTGGAAGACTTAGAAACAGCAGACAATCCCGACGCCGGAGTCGCCGCAGTAAAACGTTTAGAAATGGGCGGTTGCGAAAGGGGTGGGCGCGAGGTACTATAATTAGGAGCAATCGGTCTGGAAGTAGGTTGTTTGGAAATTGGCGGCGGTGTAACTTTTGCCGGTTGTTTGGAGATCCCAGGCGACACGGAAGCTTGGGAGGTTGGAGAATTAAGGTCTTTGAGAACTTCATCTGCCGATTGGTAGCGTTGGCTGACCAAATCTTGCAGCATTTTATCCAAAACCTGACTCAAGCGATCGCTTACTACCCTTCCTTTTTTGAGCAAATGTTCTCTCCATATCCAGCGACCGTCCAGAGGATTGTAGAGATTGTCCGGTTTAGTTTGGGTCATCAGAAATATGCAGGTTGCGCCCAAACTGTAGATGTCGCTGGCGGGATAGACTTGACCGTTTCGCAGCTGTTCTAGGGGTGCGTATCCTTCCGTACCGATTCTCGTTCCCGGTTGAGGTGTTTCGCTTTCCGTCATTTGCTTGGCGATGCCGAAATCGATCAGCACTAATTTGCCATCGATGCTGCGGCGAATGATATTCGTGGGCGTGATATCCCGGTGAATTACTTGACGAGAGTGGATAAACTTGAGAATTGGCAGAATATCCAGCAATATTTCCCGAATCTTATCTTCCCCAAACGCTCCTTGTCCTTGCAATTCTTGAAATAAATTTTTGCCTTCGATAAATTGCTGTACCAGATACAGCCTTTTATCATGCTCGAAGTAGGCTAGCAGGGTGGGAATTTGGGGATGTTCTCCCAGTTGGTGCAGTCGCACTGCTTCTTGATTGAAAAGTGCGATCGCTTTTTCTAACGATTTCGTTCCTTGCGCTTGCGGCGAAAATTGTTTAATCACGCAGCTCGTTTGCAGCCTATCTTCATCTACCGCTAGATAGGTTTTGCCAAATCCTCCCTGACCGATCGGTCGGACGACGCGATAGCGATTTCGCAACAGAGGCTCTATTTTTGCCCCGCAACTTTGGCAGAACTTAGTACCTTTAGGATTTAGGGGCTGCTGGCAGCTGGGATTTAAACAACAATTCATAATTAGTTACGGATTAATTGGGGAGAGGCACGCTTCACTTTTATTTTCTTCCTCAATCAGGAGTCTTGCCTGTTGCGTCGCTTTCGCTGGGAGGGTTAGGGATGAAATTGTGCGGCTCTCGTTAGTTAAATTTGATAAACTAAAATCTAACCGAAGGTGCAGGTGATGCGCGATCGCAAACTGCATTCGCTGTTGTTGTTGATTTGATTTTCAGGGAAGCCATATTTTGCCAGAGCGCAGTACGGCAGTTCCCCAGGCAGCTAAATATTCTGTTTGGGCGATCGCTTGCTCTCGATTACCGCCTGTCTGAAGCCTAGCACAACCAGAATATTTGAGAGCGTCAAGAAAAATTCTGCGCCCCCGTGCAGCCAATCCACATTGGCTAAAGACTTTTCATACGCTATTTTGGCGTAAATCCCAGCCGGTATGGTGACCCCCACAAACACCAACGTCATGTAAAAACCGATCAAGGCTAAACGCGGCATTTTTCCGGAACGAGTGATGAACCACAAGAAACCCAAGTAAGGAAACAGAGATAGGGCAAACAGGGCATCTTTGGAAATGTGAAATGTAAACCATGAAGGAGATATCACGATTGCGCCTTCCCTTTTGCAGAACGCCAAATCCACCAACCCGCCGCTAAAAGGGTAAAGTTACCCACCACTGTCATGGTAGCTTGCATGGTGACGAGCCACTCAAACGATGGCGGGTTATCGAAAAAGTGCCAAGTACAGGCACACATAGCGCTGATTAACGCTGGCAGCATGGCGATGGACAAAGCCCACCACGCTCGGTTACCGCTGACTTCACCGTAAGTCCAAATTAACCAGATAGCCGCTATCCACTCGATAACGCTCGAAATATGTATAATCCAGGTCGGTATTGAAAGCGCGTGCACAACGATCTTATAAAACAGACATCCTCAATCATATAACGCTTGTGGCTTTATCTTTTTATTTGTGAATCCGATGTTTGCCAAGACAATATCGCCAGTAGCGATCGCGACTAACTTTCCATCCCATTTTCCTGTCGCGCTACCAAAACAATTTTTTAATATTGGTAGCGCTCAATCCTGGCAAATAGTTAATTCTACTGGATCGGATAATTTAATTTGGGCATAAATTTCTCCTACGCCCTCCTGTTTCAAGTCTTCTATGTAACCTGGCTGTTCTTCTTGAGCTTCTTTTAAACTATCGAAAGGCCCAAAATAGTAGATACAGTATGGATCTTTGGTAATAATCTCCAGCCACCAAAACATTTACTACCTTCCCTTTTTTAAATCGATATTATGGAATCTTTTTGATTTTTCGTCAAAACCTGGGGCTGATTTAAACTTCTATATTTTGCGCTTATAACAAATTAGCGAAAACAGCTTCTAACTCTGCAATTTACCCATTTTTCTACTTCTGCAACTCTGCGAGCTATGAGAAAAACTGATAGTTTTTTGCAGAATGGTTAGAAAAATATGATATCATCTCCACAATTATGCCTCAACTAGAAACGAAAAACTGATAACGAGAATACATTTGAGTAAAAAATTATGGGAAAGATGCGGGCGGTTTTGTGCGGCTACTACGGTAAAGGCAACGGGGGCGACGAAGCCTTATTAGCCTCGCTGCTGCAAATGTTGCCTTCTCACGTAACGCCCGTGGTACTTTCTGGCAACCCAAAACAGACACGGAATCGCTATAAGGTGGAAAGCTGCGATCGCATGGCACCGGCCCAAATTTGGCAAGCTTTACGCCGAGCGGATGTGCTGATTTGGGGCGGAGGCAGTCTCATGCAAGATGCAACCAGCGCCGCCAGCCCGTTTTATTATGGTGGGTTAATGGGATTAGCCCAGCAGCTGGGCTTGAAAACAGTTGCCTGGGCGCAAGGTGTCGGGCCTTTGCAACGCCATCTGACCCGTGCGATCGCCCAGCGTGTGTTTGCCGGTTGCTCGGCAGTGAGCGTGCGCGATCGAGCTTCAGCCGCTTTACTATTAAATTGGCAAATTCCCTGTTGGCTGGCTCCCGATCCAGTATGGGCGCTGGATGCTATACCCGTGAAAGGTCTTTGGGATTTACCTGCACCCAGAGTGGCGGTGACGTTGCGATCGCATCCTCAGCTAACTCCTGCCCGACTCGATAGCTTAACTCGTGCTTTGGTTAACTTTCAAAAGGCAACTCAAACTTGTATTTTGTTAGTGCCGTTTCAGAAATCTCAAGATTTGGCGATCGCTCAATCAATTCAATCGCAAATGTCTGATGCCAGTCATATTATTAGTTTGGAAGATCCCAGGCAATTGAAAGGCTTGTTTCGGGGCGTGGAAATGGCGATCGGGATGCGCTTGCACAGTTTAATTATGGCAGCAGCAGAAGAATGTCGTTGTTTTGCGCTCAGCTACGACCCTAAAGTCAGTCAATTGATGGCCGAATTGGAAATGCCTGGTTGGGATTTAGATCGCATCCCGGATGACCCAAATTTAATTTGTCAAAGTTGGTTGGAATGTTACGCTAATGGCGATGCTTTATCGCCCGCTCGCATTCAATCTTTGGTAGACCGATCGCTGATTCATCGCGATTTGTTACATCAAGCTTTAAGTGAGGGGTTAGGGGATAGGGGTTAGGGGAAGACAAAAGTCAAAAGTCGAAAGCGTCGGTTGGCCTTTTTGATAAGTAAATACTATTATTTATTTGTATTTAGATTTATAGTTTAAATTTGTGTTGCGATCGTTCAGAGCAAAGGCAACCAAATAATTGCGATAAATTCTCATTTATCCGACGAAATCGCGGCACTTGACAGATTGGGCAAAAATTTGCTAAAAAAATAACTAATGATATGTTGCCCAGATTGTAAGCATAAGCACGAAAAAGCGATCGAACGAGCAGCGCAGTTTTGGTAGAAAAGCTAGGAATACTGGGCAATAGAACCAAAAGAAATTTTTCGGGGTGCAGACAAAGAAGCAGTAAATATCGAAGGCTGGGGGCAGAGTCAAAGCACGAGTTTTTTTCAGTCAGACAAGCTACCTAGAAAAGAGATATTTACAAAATTGTCTAATTATGTTAAAGAAGATTGGTTGCCGCGCCAAAGGCTGCACTGCGGTAGAGACATAAAAGATCAAAACAAAAACTGCCGATATGAGGTAGGCTAATGACAACGAGGCGACCAGTACGCGAATTAGCATCCCTAACTCTCAGCAAGCAACAGCGATGAGTGAAGCCCAAAACGATAACGGCAAAGCCCTACCCGATTCCACCGCAGGGATCGACACATCAGAAGAAACGATCGTCGATTTGGCAGAATTGGCCGATGAAACTGAATCGGACGATCGGCCAGAAAAATTGCAAACAGAATACAGAGTGCCAACTCCTGAGTTAGAACCCGAAGATATCAGGACGGTTTTGGAAGATATCGTGGATAGCGATCGCGAAATAGCCGAAGCCCTAGCTTGGCAATCGGATGCAGATGTGCTGGAACTGGTCGCCTTAAGCGAAGCGCTGCGAGAGCAAAATACCGAGCTGATCGAACATACAGAAGAACTGGAAAATCTGCTGGACGAATGCCACAATGCTTTACAGGCGCAGATCGAACGCACCCAAGTCGCAGAAACCAAACTTGTAGAACAAACCAACCAGCTCAAAGTAACGCAAGAACAATTAACGCGCCTGTTTCGGGAGTTGGAGAGTTCCCATCAAGTTGCCCAACGTCAGCAGATATTGATCGAAACGCTCAACGACCAGCTGCAAAGTTCTCAAGAACGGGTGGCGCAATTAGAACGGCAATGCGCTCTCACGCAGCAACGCTACAACGAACAGTCGCAACTGCTGATGCAAAGGGAAACAGCTTGTCGGGAATTGCAAGACCGTCTGCAAAGGCAACAACGCTATACCCTGCAATTCAAAGCAGCGTTGGATAAGTGTCTCGATATGCCTGGGATTAAGGAATTTTCTGGCAGTACGAGTAGCCCTGCGCTGCCTGCTGTAGCGGAAAGCAATCACGAAAATACTTTGGAATTTCAGCGACTGGTGCTAAAACCGCAACCGATCCAACCTTGGTCGGCAGAATTGGAATCGGACGATCGCGATATTGCTGCTGAAGATACGGAACTCGGATATCTGACAACCCACCCAGGCGCGAGGGCAGAATTACCCAGCGCGGATATTATATCGTCGATCGCAGATGAAGAAGAAATAGATATAGATACAGAGGAAGAAACTATAATCAACCCCTTCTTTAGTGCTGCCGAATCGAATCTGAGTTTGGCATCAAATTTACCGACATCACCTGCAAGCGATTCTACCCTGGATATCAACAAAACGGAAGTAGAACTTTGGCAGGAATTGGAACGGCTGACTCAAGATACGGTGTTGCCGGAAAATGCTGCTTTGGCAGGCGATCGAGTCGCACCGGAAGCATATGCAAATTATATCCCACCGTTGCACGATGCGATCGCTTCTGGGTCGGAGAGTGGCGAAGATGGGCCGAAACAGGAAGAAGAATCGATCGCAAAAGCAGCAACATCCGATTCCTCTATTACACCTGCTGTACCTGCCCTTGCTGGTAATGAATCGATCGCGCAGGCTCCTAACTGGCCTTCCCCTGTAGTATACCCGCAGCGCCATCCTAAGAAAATTAAATCATTAGCGGCGATCGATCTTCCCAGTTTTCCGCGCATTAAGAAAGCGTAGTTCCCACCCCCAACCCCTACCCGTCTATGGGGAGGGGCTTTGGCAAGAAATTTGTTCAAAAAAACTTTTGATACGTTATTCCATCAAGAGCATCTTCATAATAACGCGGCATGATGTATGCAGCTTGATAACCAGCGGCTTCATAGAAGCTTCGTCCTTTAGCATTTAAAACTGGTGTGTCAACATAGATACCTCGTGCCTTTTTGATGAGTGCAAAAGCTTCTGCTCTCTCTGCCAATGCTGTTGCTATACCTTGTCTGTGATAGATTGGATCGACTGCCAATCCTTGAATTTGAGCGAGTTGATTCCAAACATGGAATTGCACATAGATGAATCCTACCATTATATCCCTGTGAATAGCAAGGTATGCGCCATAGATTTCGGAATTCTGAGAAAAAACGTCAGCGTTGTATTCGCTGGCAGTAATGTATTGCTCTGCCCAGCCTATATGTTCGAGAATCCTACGAATTGCCGGACGATGTTCGTTTGAGTAATCGACAATTGAAACTCTACTTTTCATGGCGTTGCCGAATTAAAATCCGATTCATTAAGGGGCTATAAAAAAACAATAAATTTTGAGTTTTGACTAGCAATTTTATATTTTAGATTTGGGATTTTGGATTAAAAGAATTTTTGGATTCATGCCCCGCCCATAAGGGGCGGAACAAATCTAAAATCCCTTTCTCTAAAATTTCCAAGCTGCGTCAAGAAAGTGGGTGCAGTCAATCCAAAATCCAAAATCCAAAATCCAAAATCGGTTGACTTTTATAGCCCCGATCCCCCTCATTGCCAGTCATCCCCAATCATTTTTCTTTGTCGAATGGGTGCAAACAAACCAAGGGCAAAACCCAAAACGATCGCGACGGCAAAACGATTTTCAGGTAGGAGGAAAAGTCCCAGCAATCCCAACAGCGCTGCCACGAAGGACGCTCTTTTAATCCGCTCAATTAACTGACTGTATTTAGGTACTGGTTGCTCTTCCAGCGCTTTTAAAGTAATTTCAGCGCTATCGAGTTCGGCGATAATTGTCTGAATTTGCTTACCCGTCTCCCGTTCGATGCGTGCGATCGCTTCCCGATCTGCTTTGATGGGAGAAACTGACAACCGCAACAGAGATTCTTTTAACGGGATGCTGGATATCATTTCGGGACTATCTTTGCCATTCATTTGTGCTAAAGTTGGGAACGAAGAAAAAGAACAAAACAGATTTCTTGCTTAATTTTTCATTGTTAATTGCTCACTTCGTCGCGAATTTTGATATGCTGAAATACGAAAACTGCGAAGTTTCGATCGCCCCATGCCCGCAGTAAAGGCGTAACTTTGGCTAAGCAACCACAACCACAAGCTAGGAAAGCTTTTTTCTAACCAAGGCTGTTGCTGCGCCAACCAGTTTGGCAACCAACCGCCCAGCAACCAACCGCATAAAGCGCCCAAGGTAAAGTCGAGGTAACTTCCCAACCAACGCAACATATCTTTGACACCTGCTAGTTCCCATATCCACAGCAGCAAAGCTGGATTGATCCTAGCGGCTTTGAGAGCGAGCTTATTAAAAGTCAGCCAGTCTGTCTTATCTTTAATAAATTTCTCCGCCACATCTTTAGGTTCGGCTGCCAAAATACCAAAAAAGGTATTCAACATAGCATTAATTCGCTGCGGTGGCAAGTGCCTTCCGGTAGGAACCATCATGCCTTTAGAAAATAACCAAGTCACGGAAATATTGCTTTGATAAGCGCGAATTTGGTTCAAATGCTTTGCGCTTAAAAGGTCGTGTTTGAGAGCTGTATCCAAAAGATGAGTTAAACGCCCCAGATTGCGAACTAAAGAACCAAAACCGGTGAAGACGAGGGGAGATTGCAGAGAGGCGGCGTCACCGATCGCAATTAATCGATCGAACGCGACAGTGCGATCGCGACTTCCCACGCTAAAATGTCCCGGTATATAACCGAACGTCGGCTTTTTCCAAACCAACTTATCCATATCGCAGCGGCGATACTCCGGTAATATGGTGAAAAAGTCTTCGTACATCTCCAACAACGAACCGGGATTTTTGGCATTCACCTCATGATAGTGAAACAAATAAATGGTGAGATCGTCGCCTTCCGCTGGAAATAATTCCCAAATTAACTGACGCCCTCGCGAAATATCCCCGTGACTGTAAAGCACATCGCCATAGTCTGCATCCCACACACCCGGCTCAAATCCGCTCAATACAGCTCCTACCGTAGGACAAACGCTGTCAAAAGCGCGACCGCCGTTGAGCTGCCAAGCTATGGGTGAAGCAGTTCCCATCGCATCCACTAGCAGACGCCCGCTGGCTTGTTTCTCAGTCCCTGTCGGTAAGTGTTTCACAGACACGACAACTTGCTTCTCTGCGATATCTGCCCTGATAAACTCAGTTTCATCCCAAATATCACCCCCAGCCGCTCTTAACTTTTCTCCACACACCCGCAGCAGTTTTTCCGCATCCAAACCGACATTTAATACTGTTGGCGTATGCAGTACGGGCGCTTTTAAGTGCGGGGGATTGTTAGCGTCGAAGAATTTGCTGAAACCGTCAACATACTCCCGCGCAATTAAATTTTCAAACTCCGCTTGCGTAAATAAACCCAAATCGATCGCAGTTTGAAACTCATTGCGAGAAATATTCCATTCCCGATTCATCCGTCCAAAAGGCAACCGTTCCAGCAGCAGCACCCGGTAGCCCAATTGCGCCATCACCGCCGCATGAATAACTCCCAAAGCTCCACCCACATAAATCAGATCGTAAGTTGGTGAAGAAGAAGCATTCTCCCCCTCTCCCGCTCTCCCGCTCTGGGAAAACACAACTTGCTTTGGCTGCTGGGGATTGCGAACGCCTTCGCGCCAACGTTGCTCCCACCAGTAAACGCGGTTAAGATCGTATTCCCCGTTAGGCATTTTTTGGAAATAGCGAACTGTTTGGGGGTAATAGGGGGCTAGCACATCAAAAATCGATCGCTCAGACAGATCGATCGCTGGTGGTTCTGGATATTTGTGCGGAAACTCGATTTCGATCTGTGTAATTAGCCGTTGCAAGATTTGCTTTTCTCTGGGGACTGGCTTATTTGCCCACCGGAAGACCTTTAAATACGTCGTTCGCTGCACCGACCAGACGAAAGCGCAAAGCTCAGAGGTTTCTGGAATTGTTGTAACATAGCTTGTAGTATTTGGAAATCTGAGGCGAAAGCCATCGGGGGCGGACGCTTTTTCGCCCCAGCCTGGGTCAAATACGTCTTGTAACCAAGCACGGACGGCTGTCGTATCCGGGGTGGGAACTTCCAAGTATAGAATTTCTTTCATTTTGGAGATAAGTGTGTTGGTTAAGTACTTAAAAAGATGGAGTTGACAAAGGCTGAAAATACGGTAAACTTCCGGATACTCAACAATGTCTTAAAAAACTTTACAATTTTCTCATTTTTCTGAAGCTAGTATATACCTCTGTAAATTCGCCATGAATTATGCCATTCCAGCCAGCCCTCAAGAAGTGGTGGCTTTAAAGCAAAAACCTGTAGATGAAGAAATTGTTGCGGCGGCGATCGCGGGTGTGATTATGATTTCCCGCTCCCAAGGCAAATCCTTAGACGAGTTAACTGCCGAAGTGCTGGCGGATGACAGGCTTCTGGATCTGTCGCAACGGCGTTGGCTGAGCGATGTTGTTGCCCAAGCCTGGGAAAAGTTATCTTAAACCTAAAAAATCCGATTTAATCATGCCGATTAACTTCCTGCGCGACCTGGCAAAGCGAATCATCCCAGCTTGGCGGCAGCACGTAACTCCCAAGCTGCTGCCACTCATCTCCACCATACCGATTGGAGGGCTGATGGTGGCGGCTTTGTCGCTGTGGGGATTTGCGGAGATCGCAGACGAAGTTTTGGAGAAGGAAACGGACAAATTAGACACATCGATTTTGCTGACTATCAGGGAGCTGCATACGCCCCTGCTAGATCGAATTATGCTGGGCATCACGTTTCTGGGCGAGCCGGAAGTGTTGCTTATGTTATGTATTTTAGCGATTGTGGCGCTGCTGATTCTCAATCGCACAGCCCAAACAACAATGCTGGCGATCGCAGGTTTCGGTGCGATCGGTTTAAATTATTTGCTCAAAGACTTATTTGCTCGTACCAGACCGGCTTTGTGGGAACGCATCCTGGATGTCACCTCCTACAGCTTCCCCAGCGGACACGCCATGATTTCTCTGGTAGTTTACGGCGCGATCGGCTATTTGCTCGCCAGTCAATTCAAACCCCATTCGCGATTGATTTTTAGCTTGACAATTTTTGTAATAAGTGCTATAGGTTTTAGCCGTCTTTATCTGGGCGTTCACTGGCCTACGGATGTGGTGGCTGGATATGCGGCGGGGGTAGTATGGTTGCTGGCGTGTATGCTCAGTCTAGAAGTGTGGCAACGACGGAAGTCAGTTAGCGTTTCCGCTTCAGAAAAGTAGGCGCAGCAAAACTCTCGTAACTAAACGTGAGGCTCGAATTTCTTCAAAACTTTCAGAATCAGCCAAGATAAGGCAGCGCCAATTAAGCTCAGCTGCCACAATCCGCAACCGGCAGCAATTCCCAGCGCCGCCGTCACCCAAATAGCGGCAGCAGAAGTAAGTCCGCGAATTTCAGCCAAACCTGAGTCCGGCTGAGAACTGCGTAAGATTTCTCCCCCACCCAAAAAACCAATGCCAGTAGCAACTCCCTGAATCACGCGAGCGATCGAATCAGCTTCGTTTTGGGCTGTACTGAGTTGGATAGGTATCAAAACAAATAGGGCAGAACCGAAACTGACTAATATATGCGTTCTCAAGCCGGCTGGTTTGTGGCGCTGTTGGCGTTCCCAACCGATAATTGCCCCAACAAGTAGAGCGAGACTTAGCCTCAAGATGAGAGTAAGCCAATGATCTGGAGGAAAAGAGAGATTGTTTGTCACTCAATTTTGGATGCTTTTGATTGGCTAGGCAATGAAGTAAAAGCAAAAGGCAAAAGTAAAAAGTGAATATTTCATTTTTTTGACTTTTGACTTTTGACTTTTGACTTTTGACTACTTATCCTCCAGCGGATAAAACTCTCTAGTATCTGCTGAGTATTCCCAGGCAATTCCTTCCGGATCTCTGCTGCGACTCCACTCGGAAAAGTCCGGATCGTCTCTGCGTTTGAAAACCGTGCTGGAATGAACGTCGAGTCGTCTGGCAAGTTCGGATTGGATCAGAGATTGCAGAATTCTGTGTTTTTTGGGAATCGGTTCTGTCGATTTGCCCTCGTAAGGCAGTTCGGGCTCCTCTGGGAGGTTGAGCGGTGCTGCTGGTGGTTCCGGCGCTGGGGCTGGAGAGGGCTCCTCTGGGGGTTTGAGCGGTGCTGCTGGTGGTTCCGGCGCTGGGGCTGGAGAGGGCTCCTCTGGGAGTTTGAGCAGTGCTGCTGGTGGTTCCGGCGCTGGGGCTGGAGAGGTCTCCTCTGGGAGTTTGAGCAGTGCTGCTGGTGGTTCCTCCTGCTGTTCTATTGGTGGTGACTGGGGTATTTCCTTCACCTCAGTGACTGGCGTCGGCTCCTTCTGAAACTCTGCTAGCAGTGGCAAAGATTCTCGAACATCATCGGTAAATGATTCGTTCTCCAGTTGAGGGCTGGGGGTGCTGTCGTCAAATATACCCCCCAGAGTTTTGGCGGTAATAAAGAAATACGCCGTGCCCTTATCTTCTATATCTCGAATCTGGGCACCGAATTCCTCAGCTTTAAAATCTAAATACTGCTTGGCTGAAGCCCCAGAGAGATTGGCCTTGATTGACAAGTCCAGTGGGGTAAGGCACCCTCGGTTTTCTTGAATGAGCTCGTGAAAGAGCGGGTCAAGTTGCTGGCTCCATTTTTGCCATTGATAGCGCTGCCAAACACTGTAAGTTCCGCCCAAGGCTACCAGCGCTAGCAGCACTGGCCAAGCTTTGAACAAAATCACAATTGCCAGCGCGATGGGAAGGATGAGGATGAGAACGCCTCTGGCGCTGTTATCTACTGCTTTTCCAGCCATCTAATTTGCGGCGTTTCCCTCTCATTACAACCGCTATTGTTTAACGGGAGAAGAAACGCCGCCCTCCGAGTAAGGTTTACACTTTTGGATTGACTTTGGACTTGATAATCTTTGCGCTGTCGTCAGCACTACTGGTGAATCTTTTCTGATTGACGGGAAACGGCTCAAATCGATTAACCAGTGGTTCAATAAACGGTTGGATCACCTGAAACACCATAAAGACAAGCAGGAAATCAATTGCCTCACTAAGCAAGAAGCGTGGCTTTCTTATCGCCGCTCGAATCAGGTCAAAGATTACCTGAATAAAACAGCCCGTGACATTATTAATTTCTGTGTTCAACGTCAGATCGGGACGGTAGTTGTGGGATACAACTCGACTCTCAAGCAAGCAGTCAATATGGGTACCCGCAACAATCAAAACTTTACCCAGATTCCGATCTTTACCCTGAAAGACAAGCTGAAAAGCCTCTGCGAACGGATGGGAATTAACTACGTTGAGCAGGAAGAAAGTTATACTTCCAAAGCCAGTTTTCTTGATGGCGATCGCCTGCCTGCTTACAATGCCGATAACCCCGTGTCCGCTAAATTTAGCGGCAAGCGGGTCAAGCGAGGATTGTACAAGACAAGGGATGGTCATCCGATCGACGCTGATTGTAATGGCGCAGCTAACATCTTGCGAAAAAGTAAGCACAAAACTGATTTCAGTCGAGTGTCTAGGGTCTGCTTGACACAGCCAGTAAGGGTGAAAATCCTTCCCGATTCTCCCGTCACAGCGTCAGCTTGACGGTGAGAGTATGTCAAGGCAAATCGATCTTAATCTTTGCAAAAATTGGGATCGATTATTTGCCCAGTTTAAAATTGCGGCTTGCGATCGCGCCATTAGCCCCAAGTAACGGCACTGCCAGTGTGGGCTGAAGCAATATTTGTACAACACCGGTGAGGACGCCGCAAATCAAATAAAATGCCAAATATCGGCCATGTCCCAGCAAGCCCTCTACCTTTTGCCCAAACACCCACAGAAAGATCGCGTTGGCCAAAATCTGACTGAAGCTGCCGTGCAGAAATATTGCCGATAACAGGGACGTGGAGAATACTACCGCTGCTACTGTTGCGGCTGGGTTACCGCTAGCAATATCTGCGATCGCGGTAGTAATTCGCACAGGCATAATACCGAAACTTTTGACAGCATTAGCCAGTTCCCCTGTAAGCGCCAGTTTGATTTCCAAAGGAAAATCGCGACATTGAAACCGATGAGCAAGTAATTGACGATCGGCTTGCTGCGACTGGGAATGTTATCGCCAAGGGGAATCATTTGATAGCTAGGGGCTATAGTCTAGGGGAAGAAGGGGCTATAGGTGTTTTAGGAATTAAGAACGCCTTCATCGCCAAGGCGGCTGCTATAATTCCAGTAGCATCGCAGTTGATATGATCTAGTAAGATTTATAGTTTTTTATTTAACATCGGCATACTCCAAATTGCTCGCGCTAGGTTCAAGCGCCATTAAATCGTTCATATCTCTTTGAATTAAGTTGCATATATCGTCTAAAGGGATATCGTTTGAATCCTGACCGAACGGATCTTCTATTTCTATTCCTATTTCTTCAATACCAAACAATGTATAACTTATCAAAATCACAGAGGGGGCAGTTAACCAGCCAAAATCGGGAACCATTTTAAATGGTAAGGCCAAACAATATATTAACAACAATTGTTTTAGGTGAATTCCATACGCCAGCGGCAGAGGTGTTGTGAGGATACGATTGCAACCTATTACAGATTCTATCATACCGTTCATCAAAAAATTTATTGCATTCAGCTGAGATCTTTCCAGACAGTTCCTCATAAACAGTTTTTGTAAATCGTCCCCGATCCAATAAGCAATCTGCAAGGCACTATTATTGACAATTTTGAGATGTTCGTATCTTTCGGCTGACATTAGCGGTTCCAACTCGCTGTTTATATCCTGTTGGCGCAAATGCAACTTTGCAGCTATTGCAAAAGCAGCTAATAAGCGCAATATCGTTTTTTTTGCTTCTCTATCTATTGGTTCTTTTTCTTCAACCAATACCCAAACTTGCCGCCCTATGTTGAGAATGGTAGTTGCTATACTTGCCCAATATTTACGACCTTCCCAGAATCGATCGTAAGCTGTATTTGTTCGGAACACTAATAACAAACCCAAAACAACGCTGGGAACAACGATGTCCAATTCTTTCCAATAATTCGGAATATGTTCGTGAGGTAATAAAGAAATAACAAATGCAAAAATACCGCAGATCGTTATGCGAGGTAAAATATTTGGTATAACTGACTTTTGAAATTCTAAAGCTACTCCAAACCAAGATTTTTTTTCCCCTGTAATAATCATGTACACTCCTAATTATTTGCAAATCAATTTATTTTGATGACTCTTTGGTACTGCGTAAGCCGATCGCGCCAATTTATTTATTGGCTGAAATGTTTATTGGATAAAGCATTCGTCTTTCCGATAGCCCACGATCGCTTGCCCAAATAACAGGATTTTCCACCACAAGTATGCTAAATCTCTGAATTTCAGCTTTTCCCATATTTTTCGGTAAATCTGTCAACCTAAATATCGTTTATAAATAGCCAGTGCCAATTAGCTATTTATTTCATTGGAAGCGCTCGAATAAAGCAGCCAGAATAGTGTTAGAAAACAAGAATCCTTCCGGGTCAGTTAAATGTAAATGCCCGCAATTGGGTAAATCTTGGCGATCGTAAAGATCGACTGTTTTGCCATCTATATCGACAAATTGTACCCAACCTTGCCGATGGTAAGGCTGCAAACACTTCCACATTTCCTCCAAGGTTTTTTCACCAAACTGGCGAGTTAAGGCTGACAGGTTCAACCCTTCGGCTAAGCGTAAGCCTAACATCAAAGTTTCTAACAGAATATCACCAGTTAAGGCTGGCTGACAATCGATCGCACATCCAGATGTTACCCATTCATAATATTCGCGTCTTGTGCGCCCTCTTGTAAACCGCTGTCCGCTTAGATAACTTGCCGCACCCATACCAAAACCGTAAAAAGGGCGATTTTCCCAGTAAACTCGATTGTGGCGACATTGATGTCCGGATTGGGCATAATTAGAAATTTCATAATGCCCATACCCAGCACTCGTCAGCGCTTTTTGAGCTAACTTGTACATTTGAACAGTCATATCGTCGCTAGGCAAAGGCTGGCAACCTGGTTTATACTGACGCCCAAAGGCAGTCCCCGACTCAACGATCAGATCGTAAACAGAGATATGTGTGGGAAAAATACTAATTGCCGTTTCCAAGGAATTTTGCCACTGTTCTAATGTTTGATGAGGTAGCCCAGAAATTAAATCTATACTGAATTCTGGAAAACCGACTTTTCCGATTAATTCAATCGCTACAAAAATATCAGTAACGGTGTGGGATCTCCCCGCATATTTTAACAGTTCATCCTGAAAAGCTTGCACTCCCAAACTGAGCCGATTTACCCCGGTATTTCGATATCCCTTTAAGTTTGCCAAATCAAAAGTGCCTGGGTCAACTTCCATTGAAATTTCCGCATTGGCAGCAATGCCAAATTGTTTTTCCAGTACTGCCAATATGTGAGCGAGTTGTTCTACAGATAGTAAAGAAGGAGTACCGCCACCAAAAAAAACTGTTTCTAGAGGTTTTCCCAATGCTGTTGAAATTTCTATTTCTCGACACAGCATTTCCACATATTCCACAATTGTGCCAGAGTTATCGCCACGTCCTTTATCTCCAACTATAGAAACGGCGAAATCGCAGTAATAGCAGCGCCGCCGACAAAAAGGAATGTGAATATATGCGGATGTGGGGATGTCGAAATCTGCGATTTGCCATTTTGTTAGAGATTCTAGCTCAGTCCTCATGGTAGTTTTCATAGTATCTAATAGTGCTGTTAAAGCAGGTCTGATTTTTTTCAGTTTAGATCTTTGTTTGCGATCGAGTTTGGGGGACACCTTCTCGGCCAACCCAGGTTTGGGGTTTGGGGACTGGTAATTCCTTATGTAGCAAGCATTTGGATAATTAATAAGCTTAACTTATAACCAGAAGCGGAGTGCATCTGAATTGGCGAAGCTGAGGCATCGCCTTTAGCTCCTCAATGGCATAATTTAATCCCAAATTTACAGTAAAACGCAGGCATAGGGGTGCAATCCTTAACTACTTCATTAAAAGTTGTAAATTAAATCAATTAAATTTGTAAAAATAACGCGGAAAAGTTGAGAGTATAGGGTTTTTGGAAAACTAATAGGGAAGAGAGACAGGCAGAACATAAAAGATATAATAGAACGGTACAAATCTCAAATGCTGAACTTGATTTTAATCGTTCTTTAATCCCCAAGGGGATGAAGACTCGCATCCTACTCAGCTTAAAACAATGCTAGACGCAATCATTATTCTTTCATTCATTGCAGCGGGGGCTGGGATCGGCTTCTATTTCATTGACTTGTTACCAGACTGGGCGCTGGCGCAAGTGACCAATCTGCAAGGTTTGCGATCGGTTACTGCCGGATTTGGCGCTGTCGGTGGCATCGCAGTGGGACTATTCGTTCAGACTGCTTATCGCCGTTTAGAACGAAAAGTCCGGGAAATGCCGGTAGAAGTTCTCCTGACTCGTGCAGTTGGCTTAGTGCTGGGGCTGCTAATCGCTAACTTGATGCTGGCACCGATTTTTTTACTGCCCATTCCTACGGATTTTTCGTTTATTAAACCATTAGCTGCCGTTTTGGGGAGCGTGATGTTTGCCTTTTCTGGCATAACTCTTGCGGATACTCACGGACGAGCTTTTTTGCGGCTGATCAATCCTCACACGGTCGAAACGCTGTTGGTGGCGGAAGGTACTCTCAAGCCTGCCGCTACCAAGATTTTAGATACCAGTTGCATTATTGACGGTCGCATTGAAGAATTGCTGGGCACCGGTTTTATAGAAGGTCAAATTCTAGTGCCTCAGTTTGTGTTGCGGGAATTACAGCAAGTCGCCGATGCTTCAAACGATCAAAAGCGAGTGCGGGGGCGTCGAGGTTTAGAGATCCTGAACCGGATGAAGACGAGTTACTCAGAGCGGATTGTGATTCACTCTGCTGACTACGAAGATGTTCCCACGGTGGATGCTAAGTTAGTGCGTTTGGCGCAGGAAATTAATGGCACTCTACTGAGTAACGATTACAACCTCAGTAAAGTGGCTAGCTTGCAGAAAGTACCGGTATTGAATATCAATGACATAGCGCAAGCGATTCGTCCTTCTTATCTGCCCGGTGACAACCTAGACATCAAAATTCTCAAGGAGGGCAAGGAACCCAGTCAAGGAGTTGGCTACCTGGATGACGGCACATTGGTTGTGGTGGAAGAAGGCAGCAGATATGTGGGCAGCGAATTGCGGGTGATTGTCACTTCTGCTTTGCAAACTTCTGCTGGTAGGATGATTTTTGCCCGCCCCCAGGCCGTTGATGTCATCAGTCATTAGTTAGCCTAGAAGTGCGAGGCCCTAACCTCAGTTTTTTCGGTAGCGATCGACCGATGACTCTTGACCGATGACTGATGCAGGATGAACAATGGCTGAGAAATTAGGAGTCGCTCTGCAAAATGGTTTTGGAGACGATGCGGGTTTTCTTGCGATCGGCTTCCGAAAGTTGTTCCCCCGATTGCAGGCGGGTGGCATTGGTTTGCAGCACTGTGGCGGCACTTTTGTCTCCCATTTGCAGTGCGGTTTTAGCAGCAGTTTGCAGCATGGTGGCTGCACCAGCCCGATCGCCTTGTTGCAATTTTGTCTCTGCAATTTGCGTTTGTCGATACTTCGCTAACGCCAAAATCGATTTTTGCACTTTTGGGTTGAAATTGGCTTGGTAAACGGCCAAGAAGTTGGCATCCACTGAGACGATCTCGGAAAGTAAACCTTCCTTACCCTGTCCCGGATCGTCGTAGCGAACTTGCAAGTTAACTACAGTTTGCCGCCCCTCTGGCATCTGACCGATGTAGAGGTTGGCTAGGATAATCCGCTCTTGTTGCTTCATCAAGTCACCCAAGCGGACGACAAATCTGTCACCTTCCTGCTGTACGGGCAATTCGATCGTATCCGGAGCAACTTGAGCTACGGGTTTGAGTTCTGCAAACCGCACCTTGGGCATGAGTTGGAACAGCAGATAAGCATTGGTCAATCCCACGGATTGAATGCGGTTGAATAGGCGACCGAACTCTTCCACGACTCGATCGGCTCTTTCTATATAAGATAAGGTGCCACCACCGGCATCGGCAATTTTTTCTAAGATATCTTGGTTCCAGTGAACGCCGAATCCCAAAGTATTCACCGTCAGTTTGTAACCGGCAGCTAGTTCGGCCAATTTCAGGCATTTTTCGTTGTTGCCGTGTTCGTTTTCGCCGTCAGTCAGTAGAAATGCCTGGGAGATCGTATCTCTTTTGCCTTTGGCCATTTCCTCAATGCCCAAGCGCAGTCCTTCATCAATGGCAGTACCGCCGTCAGCTTTGAGTTGGTTAATTTGCCTTTTGATACCTGCTGGGTCTTCGATCGCTTGATTGGGGATGAGAACTTTGGCCCGGTGATCGAAGGCGATTACAGAAAGGCGATCGCCCTCTTTGAGTCGATCGACCAAGCGGGAGGCTGCTTGTTTCACCGTTTCCAGGGGACGCCCGCTCATCGAACCGCTACGATCTAAAATCAGACACAAGTTTAGGGGTACATTTTCTACTATTTCGCCTGGGTTAGCAAAAACGGAAATCTCCAGCTGACGCTGACTCGTCAGTTGAGTCGCATCCAGATTGACATCATTCAATATAGGCTGTAAAACAACTTTCATCATCAAAGCTCCTATATACGTAAATAGTAATGTTATTTACCACACGGCAAAACACTGCCGTTACGCACTTAAAACAAGCATAGGCCAATCACCAGGAGAATGAGACATCAAAAGTCTTACCTTGCTCAGCACTCAGCACGGATGAGGTGTTGGTATCACTACTGGATGTGCCGCAACGACGTACCCAGAGCGCGTTACCATGAAAAAACACTCTTCCTTATTTGGGCGATAACCCGACCTATGGACTCACCTATCAAGGCTGTTCAAGCTCCGTACTATGGAGATGCCTTCTACAGAACACCTCCTCCAGATTTACCTTCCTTAATGTTAAAGGAACGAATTGTCTATCTGGGACTGCCGCTATTTTCTTCAGACGAGATCAAAGCTCAAGTAGGTGTAGACGTAACCGAGTTAATCATTGCCCAACTGCTGTTTTTGCAATACGATGACCCGGAAAAGCCGATCTCGATCTACATCAATTCTACGGGTACTGCTTGGTATGGCGGCGATGCTATAGGCTTTGAAACCGAAGCTTTTGCGATCTGCGATACCCTCAATTACATTAAGCCTCCAGTTCATACCATCTGTATCGGTCAAGCGATGGGTACGGCGGCAATGATTTTATCCGCAGGTACGAAAGGGTACAGGGCCAGTTTACCTAATGCGACGATCGTACTGCACCAAGCTCGCACTCGCGCCAGAGGTCAAGCCACAGATATTCAAATTCAGGCAAAGGAAGTCTTGGCGAACAAGACGGCGATCGTTGATATTTTCTCTCGCAATACAGGTCAACCGCCAGAGAAGATCTCTAAAGATATGGATCGGATGTTCTATATGACTCCTCAGCAAGCCAAAGAATACGGTTTGATCGATCGGGTTTTGGAAAGTCCTAAAGATCTTCCTCAACCAGTGCCCGCTCTTCGCGGTTGAAGTCCTATTATTCACTACAAGGAAGAAAGTTTTATGCCGATTGGTATCCCTAGAGTACCCTACCGATTCCCTGGCGAACCTTTTACCCAGTGGATTAATATCTACGAACGTCTTGCTTTGGAAAGGATTGTTTTTTTAAGTGGAGAAGTCACTGATGGTATGGCTAATGCCATTATCGCCAGACTGCTCTATATGGATTCCGACGACCAAAGTAAGGATATTTATATCTACATCAATTCTCCCGGTGGTTCGGTGACGGCGGGTTTGGCTATCTACGATACCATGCAGCACGTTAAGTCGCCGATCGTCACTATTTGCGTGGGTTTGGCTGCTTCGATGGGGTCTTTTCTACTCGCTGCTGGGACGAAGGGGAAACGCTTGGCGCTACCCCACTCCCGGATTATGATTCACCAACCTTCTGGCGGTACGCGGGGTCAAGCTACCGATATTGAGATCGAGGCGAGAGAAATTCTGCGGATTCGCCGTCAGTTGAATGATATCTACGCTCAGAAGACTGGTCAGCCTCTGCAAAAGATCGAGAAAGATATGGATCGCGACTTTTTTATGTCTGCTCAGGAAGCCAAGGAATATGGCTTGATCGATAAAGTAATTGAGGAGCGATCGGCTGAAACTAGAACCCCGGTAGTTGCATAACTTTAAGGGAGAGGGTTAGGGAAAGGGTTAAAAAAATTTGGGGAATTTGCCCTTTTCCTTTATCTTTCTCCAGGAAAGCTGGTTGCCTTTGCTATTATCGGGATTAAGTTGAATGCTTAATTAGATGAACCTGGCGGATTGCTATCGATTACTGGGGTTGGAGTCTGGAGCCTCAATGGCTGAAATTAAGGCGTCTTACCGTCGTTTGGCACGCCGCTATCATCCGGATGTCAACCCGACGGATAAGCAAGCGAAGGATAAGTTTATTGCTATTACTGAAGCTTACCAATTCCTCCTTGGTGTTGTGAAGGAGACGGGTATTTCGCAAGTATCGAGTCAACCCCAAACGCCACCTGCTGCTTCTGAGTCGGTTAATGTGTCTTCGTCACCACCAAAAACGAAGGTAACTCGTAAGGAAAAGCCTCAAGAAGAGGAACCTCAGCTATCGGAAACGGAAAAGCAACTAAAATGGCAATCTTACGATCAGTTGGAGCTGCTGTTGAAGGCGCAAAGGTTTCCGCGTGCGATCGCTCTTGTCGAAGGTTTGGCCCAACGCTTGCCGCAAGATCCGGAAGTGCGCCAGTGGCAGGCAATTACTTATCAACGCTGGGGTCGTCATTTAGTCACTCAGGGAGAATTGGATAAAGCGAGAATTTATTTAAAAAAAGCTTTACGCACAGACCCGCACAATCGTTCTCTGTGGTCTGAAGTGGAAAGAGATTTTCGGCGGATCGAGCAGGTTTATTAAATATTGTAGTGTAGAAACCGGGTTTCTTGAAGAAACCCGGTTTCTCTTTAGGTTTATTAATAGCTCAGAAACCCGGTTTCTGGAAGAAACCGGGTTTCTTTATCCACTATTTTTTCTCTGGGAAGTGCGCCCAGGTGGTGTCGGGGCCGGTATAGCTCTTGGATTTGACCAGATTGTAGGAGTAATGCAGGTTTTCCCCTGTCATATCGGTTCTGTAGCCGGAAGCAAAGTACTCGCCGTAGGGATCGTTAACAAAGAATCCCGTTTCGTCATAACCGCGTAGAACAATTATATGTCCTGCGCCTGTTAATCGACCTGAGTAAATGACGGGATTTCCGTTGGCTAGGTGCGCTTTGACTTCATTCCAAGTTGCTTCTGTTTTGAAGACATCGTACATATCGTATTCCAGGAAAACTCTCACCAGATGATCGTGAACGTGACGATCCCATCCATTACGTTTGATCAGTTCAAACAATTCGTCTTCTAGCTGCTTATTGCGACGGGCTGGTCTAATCCCATAGTAGTACAAACACATGGCAACGCTGGTGACGTTGCAGGTTCCCTGCGGTGCGTATCTGTTATTGAGTTGGCTGAAGTAGGGAACAGCTAAACGTACTTCTTGGGGCAGTTTGTCATTGGGGCCGAATTTACCGATGCGTTTAATACCATCGTCGCCAATAACTTCTATGTGTTCTTGGTAAGCGACCCAAGTGTTTCTGCTTTTGAGGAAAGTTTTTTCTAAAGAGAATCGCACATGACTTCCGATGTCTTTATAGGAACTGATGTCGAATACTCTACCAGAGTCAACATCTACTTTTTGAGCTTCGGGTAGTTCGATCGCCTGTACGGGGGATTGTTTGAATACAGTATCTTTAATAACTTTAAGTTTCATGACTGTCTAGCCAAATCATCTATTTACCGATCCCAAAGTTTGGCTAGTCCATCAGGAAAAATGCGAAATTTTAGGGTGAGTTTTTAGTCGAACACTAACCGCGTCAACGAAAAAGTTTCCTGGTGGTTATGATGGCGGTCTTTATTTTGTCTTTCGCTGAATTAATTTTTGTTTTAAATCGGATCGCCCGGTTTTTTGGGATAAGTGTAACTGTATAAATACTTTGTTCAGCTATGACTAGATCCGTAAATTTACGGCGATTTGGCTGGAAATTAAATAAGTATATGCGGGAGCGGATCGCAATTAAATGTAACGGCTTTTCCGGATGGGGAATGGAAAGTGCGATCGCAAAATAGTAGGATGGGCAATACCCACCCCACTCGCTCACAGTTTTGAGCTAGTTAGAGAGGCCATTTGGCGAGCTTCTACTACTTTTGGACTGATTTCTGGTAACGGTGGACGCAGGCAAAGATACAGCAGTGGCCCAAATAAGGGAAATTCATCGATACTGGGTTTACGCAAAAAGCTAAGGATGAAGCATTAATTGGATTTATTTTCGCACAAAAATAAAGGTTTATGTTGGTTAAATTAAATGTGCGATCGCCGACCGCTATTGCTTATTTATTTCAGTCATAGTTGCTATAATGGAATCATACCTTTAGGAAACAGCTATGACTAGCACACCAAATAACGAACCAACACTAGCAGATGTAATCGAAAAGTTGGATAAGCTATCGAATGATGTAGAAAAGTTCAATGACCGTTTTACTAACTACCAGCAAGCAACTCAATGGGTGGTTCAACTTGCTTTTACTTTGATTGCTAGTGCTACTATTACAGTGATTATTACGGCAGTTCTGCGGAAGTAGTGAAAAAGTAGGCGATCGCGTAGAGGCGTGGGTGTGCGAGCGAGCATAGATTGCCGATGTTACGAGTGTATTAATAAGCGCGATTCTTGCTTTACCATACCGTTCATTGCGGCTTGCTGCAATGTCATAAAAGCGTTTAAATCTTGCATACTATATTTAGTTTTTAATAGCTGTCGCAGTTGCTCTTCTGCTTCCACACTGAGATAACCAGTGGCAAGAGCTTTTTGCACAATTTCACGAATGCGAACCATGATTAACCTAACCTCCGGTAAAATTATAGTTTGAGTATTATTGCATGACAATTGATTCCCAAATCCGCTCGCTGACTTACTGGCGATCGACCGAGCGATCGCACTTTGACTTGTCAGTAGAATCTAGCGGCAATTCACATCTTTACAAAATTGTCAAATAAGTTTCGGTTGGACTGATGGGTAACGGCTTTAAAGTTTGATTTTTCAAATTGATTTCTAATCCCAAAGCTTCTAGAGGAATCACTCCCAGAAGCGGATCTCTTCCTCCGGGTAGTTCCCAACACTCGAAGGTTCCTTCTCGATCGAACATAGATATGGTGGCATCTCGGAAAATTCGGGCTTTACCAATTCCCATTGCCGTTGCTACGTCTACTTCTTTCTGTAGTTTTAGTCCCAGTTTGGCGATCGCTTCTGGCGGTAAACACAAGGTAGTTGCTCCTGTATCTACTAACACATTTTTGAGCGTTATAGACCGAATTTGTTCTGGTGGAATTGTCCCATCTTCCGCCCGAATTTGGTCGGCGCGATTAACGATTGTCAGAGTTGCAAAAACTTTTCCCATTTCTGTGTTGCTTTTAATTTGCATATTTGTCTCCTACTGAATATTCGGAGTTTTTCTTTCTATTTATAATAGAAATTTAAGTATTTGTTGAATAATAAACTTATCTGTTTATTCGTCCGACGCATCGCAAAAATTAGGTTGGCGAATTGCTTCTTGACTATCTTCCCTTTTTTAGTGTATCTTTTATATAATGGAAATATTTTTTATTGCAAGTAACACAAGGTATCGGGTGGGGGTGGGAAAAACCCCAAGCGGTTGGCTTTTGGCTTGGGGTGTGGTTTGATGGGGGTTAGGCTAGTTGGATGATGGCGGTGGCGGCGTTGAGAGCCGGCGAGAGCAGCTGTTTGTCCTGTGTCAAAGAATAATCCTCATCCCACCAAGGAATTTCCTCGTAGGTGTCGCCTCCCGCCGCCGTAATACCAAATGTTATAGCGTCAAACATTGCGTGGATGGGGTCGGCGTGCCAGTGCGCTCCCAACACCAGATCAGCCACAACAGTTAACGGGTTTCCAGTCCCAGCAAACAAGTTCCAATTATTGTTCCACTCCATCTCCTTATATGCTCTTTGATAAGGATCCATATCCTCCGAACCCCAATAAAATTGACCCCCTATCTCAACCCCCCCTAAATCACTCAATATATCCCCCCCCGCAGATCTTGCTTCGATTTTCCACTTTGCTTCAACGTCAAAGTCACTGGGATATCCGTCATCGACTGCGACTGCTTCCGCGACTGCTTCATTCCCCCATATTCCTAATTCATGCGTGCGCTGCCAAATACTCTTTAAGAATTCGTACGCGAACTTTGTCTGTACTGCCCTCACCTCCTCTGTGTGGTTACTATCATTTATGTAATTTTCGATGTCTTCCCATTTCGCCCCTTCTTCTATCACAACGTTCCGTTCATTATTTCTTTGTTTATCAAATATCTGGGTCTTCTCTGGATGACCCGTGGGAATCCACACTACATTTCCCTCCTTGTCGGCTATTGTATCGTTGGTTTTTTCGTCTACAGCTCCATTAACAAAAACAAGCTTATCCCCATCCAAGTTAATTCCTTCCTCCAATTGCATTCCCTCGTGCTTCCAAAAGATCGGCTCCCCTTTGTATTTATTCAGATAGGCTTGGCTCCATGACTTCCAATGAGCGGGAGTCCACCAATCCACAACCAAATTTCCGTCATCTATGCCTTTCGTCTTTGCTTCATAGATTATATCAGCTGGCTTCACCCAGTCTGCGTATTCAGCCTTCAACTTAGTCGATGTTTTTCCAAGACCAAATAAGTCAACTACTTCAGTCTGGGCATCTGCGATCATAACTTCATGATTATCACTCTTGCTCTGGTCAACATCTACTCCTTTCTCAAGAGCGTTATATATACTTTCGATTTTGAACTTCATGAAGTCATGGAAATTTGAAGTAAAATCCCCATTGTGAGTAGCGTCTTTCGTCTGAGTAGCGTCTGTCGTGTTGGTAGTATATACTTGCGATAGGGTATGTTTTAGGTCAAGTACTCCATCCAGTTTATTGAGAGCATCTGTCGTCTTTGCTGCATACTTCCATAGCTTTAAATGATGGTCAGTCCACCATTCCGCAACGAAATTTCCATTGTTAATGCCTTGCGTCTTTGCTTCATTGATTATATCAGTCGGCTTCATCCATTCTTTGTACTTTGTTAGTAAATCTGACTCTTTTAAATTAAGAAGAGCCTCTAAGCGGGTCACTTCAAGCTGGGCATCGGCGATTATAACTGAATTATCACTCTTGCTCTGGTCAACATCTAATTGTGCCTTAAGATCGTTATAATCATTAGAATTCGTTGAGGGGAGTTGGAACTTCAGGAAGTTATGGAAATCTGATATAAAGTCCCTAAAGCCAGTGTCGCCTGTTGTCGTGTTTTTAGCATATATTCCATATAGGTCAAGTACTTGTGCGAGGCTATCATTGTTTAATTTCTGTACTTCTGCGTCCTTCAAAAGGTTTAAATGATCGTCAGTCCACCATTCCGCAACCAACTTTCCGCTTTTATCTATGCCTTTCGTGTTTGCTTCATAGATTATATCAGTCAGCTTCACCCAGTTGTTGTAGTTTGTCGTATCATATGGCCCTGTAAGACCAAATAAGCCAACTGCTTCAGTCAACTGCTTCAAGTCAACTGCTTCACTCATAGCGTCGGCGATTATAACTGACTCATCACTCTTGCTCTGGTCAACATTTACTCGTGTCTCAAGATCGTTATAATAACCCAATTGAGTTGAGTTTAGTGTTGTGGCTGTGGCTATTGAGTGGAGTTGGAACTTGCTAATAAAGTCATGGAAATTTGTGATAAAATCCCCAAAGCCTTTTTTAGTAGCGTCTGTCGTGTTGTTAGCGTATATGTTATATAGGTCTAGTGCTTCATTCAGACTATCTGTCGTCGGCTGCTGGCTACTCTCCCCTTTCAACAAACTGAGCAGATCGTCCTTTGTTGTTATATCATCATCCGACGGCAGTGATCGATCATCGCTCGCCGAACCGGGTGTCTGGAAAGTCTTGGCTGCATCTGATAGGAAACTCTCAAACTGATTAGTCCAAGTGTCAAAAGTCGTGGTGTCAGGTTTTTTTACATCGTATAGCTTACCTGAATACTTATAATCCTCATATATTTTCTTCGCTACTTCGAGGATGATGTCACTGTTACTGGGGTTACTTGGGGGGGTGGCGTTGTTGGTGAATGTATGGAACTTATCAAGAAAAGCAGACAAGCTTGACTGATCGTTGCTGCTGCTCTTCGCATAAGTATAATATAACTGGAAAGCTTCATCCACCGCCAACTTCTTCAACTCATCTTTGACAATAACAAAGGCTTTAAAGTCATTGATTTTGGTTGTTTTGTCTGTCCCACCATCGATTAGGAAAATTATTTCATCAACATCACTACTACCACTACTTCCTAAAGATTTCGTGAAAGCAGTTAAGTCTTGATCGAAGTTTCGGCTTGCTAGACTTGGAATCGCTTGGAAGTCATTGTATAAATCATCTTTGACAGTTTTGGCTAGCTCGTCCTTAGTTATTTTGTAATTCTTCAGTGAACTGTCTAGGATGGGTGACTTCGTTTTCTTTGAATCTGATAAGAATGTCTGAAAGTTCTCATTCCACTCAGTGTCAAAAGTCGTGGCGTCAGGTTTATTTACATCGTATAGATTACCTGTATACTGATAACCCAAATATATTTCATTCGCTACTTCGAGGATGATGTCACTGTTGGTAGTGAGGTTAGACGTAGTGCCGCTGGTGAGTGGATAGAACTTATGGAACTCATTAAGAAAAGCAGAGAAGCTTTTATCGTTGCTGCTGTTGTTGTTCGCATAAGTATCATATAACTTGAAAGCTTCATCCACCGCCAACTTCTTCAACTCATCTTTGACAATAAAGGTTTTAAAGTCATTGATTTTGGTTGTTTTGTCTGTCCCACCATCGATTAGAAAAATTATTTCATCAACATCACTACTACTACCACTACTTCCTAAAGATTTCGTGAAAGCAGTTAACTCTTGCTGGAAGTTTAGCCTTGCTAGACTTGGAATCGCTTGGAAGTCATTGTATAAATCATCTTTGACAGCTTTGGCTAGCTCGTCCTTAGTTATTTTATCATCCTTCAGTGATTTACTGCCTGAAAAGGATGACTTATAAGTTGTTGACTTTGATAAGAATGTCTGAAAACTCCCATTCCAAGTGTCAAAAATCTTGGCGCCAGGTTTTTTATCGTATAGATTACCTGAATACTGATAACCCGAATATATTTGATTCGCTACTTCGAGGATGATGTCACTGTTGGTAGTGACGTTGGACGTAGCGCCGCTGGTGGGTGTATGGAACTTATGAAACTCAGTAAGAAAAGCAGAGAAGCTTTTATCATTGCTGCTGCTCTTGTCGCTCGCATAAGTATCATATAACTTGAAAGCTTCATCCACCGCCAACTTCTTCAACTCATCTTTGACAATAACAAAGTTTTTAAAGTCAGTGTTTGTCGTTCTTTCGGTCTTTCCATCGCTGGTCAGGGAATTTATTTCATCTTGCACATTATCAGTCTTACCAGTTGGGTCTTCTATAGTCACGAAATCAGTTAACTCCGCCTGGAAGTCTGCATTGCTTGTATCGCCTGTTTCGTGCGTAAACTCTTCAAATAGAGTTTTTTCGGTTAGTACATCTGTGGTTGAGGTTGGCATCTTTTTTCTCCCTGGATTACTTTACTTTTGTGTAACTTAAATCTGTCTATAGATAGATACTTTCCCACAATCCTCTCTCTTTCTCTATCGGTTAAATTACGTAAATATGGGAAATTAACGCAAAATTTCGGATTAAAAAGAAACTTTATCGATTTTTCACCGCCAATTCCACCCTTTCGCTATCTGGCTCACCTTCACCCCTAATCCCTTCACAGTAACTTCATATAACTAGCATGAAGGGGTAAATGTTTGTACGGAGATACCACGGTCGCGGACGCACAGACCCCTCCCCCACTTGGCGGATGTGGCGATGGTCTTTTGTTGAGGTGCAAAAAAAAGTGGGCCTTTCGGGTTTATGGTGAAAAATGTTTGTCTATGTTACAGATGTGTGATGGTGGGTTACGGCGCGGGAACTGAAATTATTGGTTAAAAGCGCTGAAATTATCGCCCGTGCCTAACCCACCCGACGATTAGATACACTTTTATTATCACCACAAAAACGGGAGAGCCAAAAAAGTAAGGTGCGCCGCTTGACTCACTTCCCTTTTTTGGTGTATTATTATAATAATGGAAATCTGTGCAAAAATAATATCGGTAGATACTTCTTCCTCATTAAAATTATCATATCATAAAAAAAATAAGTCTGTCAAGAGCAACTTCCCTTTATTTTGGATATGACCACCCTACTAAGACTAGCTGTTGGGTGGATAGGCCGATCCCTTGCGGAAAGTATTGCTATCCAAGTCAGTTTCAATCAAATCCAGCAAGCGAGGTGACGCGGCGAAGTATGGCACATTGTTACTTTCAATCGTACATCTTTGCAGCTTCACAGGTTCGCTTTCTTTGACATTGAAGAAAAAGTCGTAGTCAACAGCGATCAGATTATTGCGAAATCCGCATTGTAAAAATTGTACGTTCCCAGAATTAAGTACCGTAACCAATTCATATTCTTTATTATTATTAAACTGGCATTCTTTAAAAGTAACATTTTGACAAGCAAACAAACTGAGGATGTGATACGTACATTCCTTAATCACCGTATTACCACAGATTAAACCATTAACATTTTCGGCTTTTATCCCCAAAACACCGCTACCGAAAAGAATGCAACTATTCACTTGAATATTTTCAGAATCAATGAAAGTGAAGACACCGCCTCTGCAAAAACCTTTTTCCGGGCCATGTCCGGCTTCGATATTTTTAATAGTAATATTTTGACATTCTCGAAACTTCAAAACATCGCCATAACGGGGACGGGTGAGTAGGAGAGGCGGTTTAATACCCAAACCGATGATTTGCAAATTTTGTACTCCAGAAATAATCAACTCGTTGCCATCAAAAGCCCTTTCAAAATAGGCGTATCTGCTACTAGCAGCCGGGTCGAGGTCAGAGAGAGAATAAGTTCCGGGTTTGAGTTTGATAGTACGATTGGGGCCGATCGCCGCCACGAATTCTTCAACCGTACTTACTACAGTTTCCTCCATCTGTGCAATAATCGATTCCGATGCCACAAAAGCGAGAAAACCGAAAATAAAAGAGCGCCTGCTTGTGGGTGTAAAAAATCCCATTGAATATCCTCTTGAGCTAGTTACTTTTAGCAATCAAATTTGAGTATATGCGGTATTGCCCAGTCCAGTAACCGAAGAAGTGTTATTATAAAATAATACAATATACCACTTTTCAATTGATATGAGCGACTTACCACAAAAGCGACAAGCACGACGGGGTAGAATATTCCCAGAATACACCGTGCCGCCTGAAGAAATAGCTCGACGCAGAGCAGAAAGAACAGAACTCGGACTGCGCTGTCGAGCAGTCTTTGAACGAATTCGTCCGGAATTGATGGAAAAGTATTACAATTGGTTGATTGCCATAGAACCAAACACTGGCGAGTATGTACTTGACCGCAAATTAGAAGGTCTCATCCAAAAAATTAAGGAACGGTATGGCGACGCAGATATTAAGATGACTGCTTTTCGTCTTAATGAAGAAGGATACTGTGGAAGGATATGATAGCAGGCAGGTTTGGGGAAGATGGGGAGTTGTTGTTTGAAATTGAATTGATTGCCAATAACGGAGAACGCTTCCCAGTAGAAAGGAATTTTGACACTAAAAATGGTGGCAAGTGAGTGAAGGATAATTAGCTCTAAAACAGAGCGATCGACCTTAACTCACTGGCGCACCAACTGACAAGCAAACTAAGAAGATTCACCAGTGCGATCGTGCGGATGAATTTCGCTCACAATTTCATAGCAACCAGTAACCGGTGGTTTAGCAAATAAATGGTTCATCTCATGCAAAATAGCCTGGTTTACCTCGTTTTCATTAGCTTGCATATCTTCCTGACTCTCCCAAAGAATAATCGCTATTCCTTTGTCAGTTCCCGGTTCTTGCAATAAATAAGAACCCTTGAAACCTTGCGCGTAGGTCGATACAGCCTTTTCATAGAGTTGTTCCGCCTCTGAAAACTTACCGGGTTTGAACTCACCAATAGCGACGTAGGCACATTTATATTTCAAAAAATCCTGAAACTCTGACATTCTACACTCCTGAAATGATATACTCCAAACGCATACCCAGATAGGGTACAGCGCTCACCGCTCAAATAATAGTAACCGTTATTAAGGATTAGGCGTGTTAAAAAACTATATAAATGGTGAATGGTGTACATCCAGCGCCACAAACTACCTGGATGTGATTAACCCCGCCACTGCTGAGGTGCTGGGTACTGTACCATTATCGCCTGGAACGGAAGTCGATCGCGCAGCAATAGCAGCAGCAGATGCCTTTACCACTTGGCGACGAATTCCGCCAACAGAAAGGGTGCAATACTTGTTCAAACTCAAAAACCTCCTCGAAGAGCATTTTGATGAACTTGCGCGTACAATTACCCTCGAATGCGGCAAAACTTTAGCTGAATCAAAAGGTGAAATGCGACGTGCGATCGAAAATGTAGAAGTCGCCTGCGGAATTCCCATTTTAATGCAAGGAGACTACCTGGAAGATGTAGCGCGTGGCATTGATGAATTTACCATCCGTCAACCAGTTGGAGTAACTGCTATTATTGCACCTTTCAACTTTCCCGGTATGATTCCTTTTTGGTTTATGCCTTATGCTTTAGCTTGCGGCAATACCACCATTATCAAACCTTCCGAAAAAGTGCCGCTGACCATGCAAAAAATCTTTTATTTATTAGAACAAACCGGACTGCCAAAAGGAGTAATTAATTTAGTCAACGGTGCCAAAGAAGTCGTCGATGCCATTTTAGATCATCCCATAATTCGCGCCATTAGCTTTGTCGGTTCCACACCAATAGCGAAGTACGTTTACAGTCGCGCCGCCGCCAACGGCAAACGCGCTCAATGTCAGGGAGGCGCGAAAAATCCGATTATTGTATTGCCAGATGCAGATTTAGAAACTACTATAAAAATTACTGCCGATAGTGCTTTTGGTTGTGCCGGACAACGCTGCCTCGCCGCTTCTTTGGCAGTCACGGTGGGAGAAGCACGGGAAACATTTACAGAAGCTATTTCTGAAGTTGCCCAAACGCGAATTGTCGGCTACGGTTTGGATGAAAAAGTGCATATGGGGCCAGTAATAACCCGCGAGAGTCAAACGCGAATTGAAGGATTAATTCAAAAAGGAATAGATGAAGGCGCAACGGTATTAGTAGATGGTCGTCATCCCAATATTTCCGGTTACGAACAAGGTAATTTTATTAAACCAACTATCTTGCAAAATGTCAATCCCAAAAGCGAAATTGCCCGCACAGAAATTTTCGGCCCAGTGTTGGGATTGATTCATTTAAATACAATTGATGATGCTATTGCTTTAGTAAATAGCAGCGAGTGGGGAAATATGGCTTGTTTGTTTACCACCAGCGGTGCAGCGGCGCGAAAATTCCGTTACGAAGCCGATGCCGGTAATATCGGAATTAATATAGGAGTAGCCGCGCCAATGGCATTCTTTCCCTTCAGCGGTTGGAAGGCAAGTTTCTTTGGAGATTTGCACGGACAAGGGCGTCATGCGGTGGAATTCTTCACACAAACTAAAGTAGTTGTAGAGCGATGGCCAAAAGATTGGTCGCGGCAATTTTAGCCATTAGTCATCAGTCATTGGTCAAGTGCTATAATACCAAGCGTGTGGAGTTAGTACCTTGGATGCCTACAGCTGCTCAACTAGAGAGTTTATATCGCGTTGGTTATCATCTGACATATTTTATGCTTCAGCCTATACATCTTATCTGCGTTGATAACCGAACTGGCAATGTTTATATTTTAGCTGGTTACAATGAAGAGTTAGAGTTCCAAATTTTACCTGACGGAGAGTTGTCTGATGAGCCGAATTAACTATGATGCAATGTCTGATGCTGAACTAAAGCAGTATTTTCTCAAGCATCGCGGCGATCGCACTGCTTTTGAGGCATACTTAGATAGACTCAATCGGCGTCCGCGCAGAATTATTGCTAGTCTGAGCGATCCTGATTTTGATGATAAAGTTCAAGCAGCAATCCGCCAAAAGCTAGAAGCATCTGGGAATAGTAGCGCTCAACAGTCTAACACCTTAAGGTTTCCAACCGACTAAGTTTATTTTGTGCGTTCCAAAAACCCTTTGATATATTCCCTCAGTACAGGTAACAGAGTATAAAAACTTGCTTGTTGTTCTATTAAGCAGCGCCGCGATAGAGATTGCAGCGCGTTGAGTAAATCTGATGGTGGAATTCTGCCATTCTCTAGCAATTTTCCCAGATTGACCGATCCGTTTTCTTTCGCTAACAAAGACATAACTTGTTTTTCTATTTCGGATAGGCGATCGAACTGCTCCTCTAAAACATCTTTCAAATCTTCCGGTAACAATATAGTATCATCTAGTAATAACTCTGTCACGCATCCTCCCAACTCTTTAATCAGAGTCGCCACGCTTTTTAACCACAACGGATTGCCTTGGTAGCGGTGAATGAGTGCTGAGTAATTGTCGATTTCTGCTAACCCTTTATCTCTGAGAATTTCCCATCCAGCAGCGGTGTCCAAACCAGTGATTTGTAAGCTACGAATGGGAGTATTTTGGCTTTCTTTCTGAGGAACTTCTCTCGGTTCTTCCCAACCGATTAGCAGAAAGCAACTTTGATGGTATAATGTTTCTATCTGTTTGAAAAACAAGCGATATTCTTCGTATCCAGGTTTATATTTTCCTGCCAATTCGCCGCTAATGAAGAAGTTGTGAATGTCATCTAATACGACTAAGCAGCGATATTTTTGTAAATATTTAATCAGAGGTAAAGGTTTTTGATTAGTTGCAGGTGATTCAAGATTTGCTGTCTCTAGGAAAAACTGGATTAGTTTATGTTGCAATTCGTCTAGGGTGTAGGATTCGTCTAGACTGCACCAAATTACATATTCAAATTCATGTTTAATTTGTTGTACGAGTTGCGCTGCTAATGCGGTTTTGCCAATTCCGCTGATACCCGTAAGTGCGATTAAGCGACTGCGTTGCTGTAAAATCCACGTTTTGAGAGTGTCGAGTTCGGGAGTGCGATCGTAAAAAGCACCCAACTCTGGCATTTCGCTTAAATCTTGATGCGATGTTTCAGTTTGTTTTGAGTTAACAGTTTCTTCATTAGGTCGATGTGAATTTGGTATATCCGGCGGATGTCTAGCTTCTCCACAGATGTTAAAATTAGCGATCGTTACACCCTCTTGTGCAAAATTTGAAACATTAGAACCTTTGAATCTGTGGATTACTGAACAAACATTCGATTTACTGACATCTTCCCCCAACTGTTCTGAAAGTATTTCCCATAATTCCGCACCCACTTTCCTCACACTACTTTCCGAACAATCAAAATCCGTAGCTATTTGCTTATATGTTTCGCGTTCTATAGTTCCTCGCAGTACCGCTTCTTGTAAATCGTCAAGATGTTGACCAGTTTTCTCGAAGACTATTTTATCTGCGAGGTTTAACATTTCTTTAAGATTCATCGGCTCTCAGTATATATAACTATTCGCTCTATTATAGCTCACATCTGCGAACATTTTTATACATTTTTGCACATTTTTATACAAAATTCTATTAAAGAGAGTAAAATACCAGGGTAAATTGGTGGCAAAATTGAACATTTTTGGGCTAGACAAAGCTTTGATTTATTAAGCATACTCGAATAAGTATAAAGCGTAAATTTAGGAGTCTATCGCTTGCCGTTTTATACTTTTTATTCACAAAGCAATTCAGCTAGGAGATGATGATGAAAAGCAAAGTTAAAGTTTTTTTTGCATTCTGTGTGTTGGCAACGGCGACAATAGTTGCACAGTCAGAATTAGTCTCCAGTCAAGCAATATTTAGTCGAACATTCCATGAATCCACCACTATCCAAGGATCTGGTCGCGCCAGATCGGGAGGCAAAACATTCCAATATAATATTAATGCCTCCGGCGGCTCATCTGGAAATGGCTCTGGCACATTTTCATATAAAGGAGAACAAGATGGCCTCGAAATGGTTATTAGAGCTGAGTGTGTAGGAAGTTTTCTTTTGAATAACACCATTCCTGTTGGTACTCTTGCGGGTCCAATCATTGGTGGTTCTTCCGCAATGACCGCAACAGGTAAATGGGTATTCGTTGGGATAAGAGATCAAAATCCTGACAAGATCCGTGTTGTACCTCTTTCAAGAGAAGAGGCACTAAAGCTTTGTAATCAACCAACTGATATTTTTCCTGGTACTGTTACTTCTGGTAGTGTTTCTATTTCGCACTGATGCGATCGCTTGCAGGTTGGGTTGATTTTATGAAACCCAACTTCTTCTTTTACTCATAATCTTATCCATTTCCAGTATGAGAATGCGATGTTGGTGGAGAGCGATCGCCTCAAGGAAAGAAAGTGCGATCGCCCTGACTTTTATTTTAGATTTACTTAATGAAACCCAAGCTCTTTTTCCACTCACAATATTATTCATTTTCAGCATGACAAAGCGACGATCGGACACAGAGCGATCGCCTCACCGAAAGAAAGAGCGATCGCTTGACTCAAAAAAAAGAGCGATCTCCTCATGCCAACGCAACCCGATCGAGCAATCCGATCGAGACTCGTTATACTCAAAGTATCAATTCGCCTAAGATGTTGCGATGACCATCAAAGAACTACTCCTCCAAGAAATCGATAGCACCCCTGACGAACTGCTCATCGACCTTCTGGGCTTGGTGCGAAGTCTCAAATCCTCGACCCACCCCCAACTCAATATCTACGAACAACTGCTAGAGCGAATCGACTACCTCGAAGCGATCATCGGTATCCGCAAAGGACTTGAAAGCTTCGATCGAGGTGAAGGTATCCCAGCCGATCGAGCTATGTCAGCGCTACAGCAACAGTTCAACATTCCTCCCCGTCTATGACTTATCAAGTCCTCATCCAACCACCCGCCTTTGCAGAAATTGAAACCGCCTACCGTTGGATGTGCGATTATCTGAGTGCTGATGCGGCAAACCAGTGGTATTACGATCTGCAAGATGCAATCGCATCCCTGCAACAGTTTCCTTACCGTTGCTCAATTGCACCCGAAGCTGCCATCATTGGTCGGGAAATTCGACAACTATGGGTTGGTAAACGAAGAACCTATCGGATTATTTTTGCGGTCGAGGGCGATACGATCGCGATATTACACATTCGTCACCGCCATCAAGCCCCTCTAGATACCGATCCGCCAGAGTAATCCCATAGTCAATAAATAGCGATCGCCCTTCTTTTTTGCTTGGGTTAACGCAAGGAAACCCAACCTCTTTTTTCACCCACAATCTTATCCATTTTGACCATGAAAATGCGACGCTTGAACGGAGAATGATCAACTCCAATTACTTAGGAAAAATAACGATAAAATTACCGGCGATGTAAAACACGCATCACTTCTATAACATCTTCATTAACTTCTATTCCAATACGATAATCGCCGATGCGGATACGATAGCGACCCGCGTAACCTTGCATGGCTTTAATATCGAGAACTTCCTCCAATGTTTTGATTGTTTCTAAAGTTGCAAAAGCAAGCTCGTAGATACGTTGGTATGATGTCGAACTCTTCAGTTTCTTTAAGTCTTTTAGAAAATTTTGACGGTATTTAACTTCCAAGATGATTATTCCTCAAGATACGCTAAGGCTTCTGCACGATCTAGTAAGGGAGTATTAATAGCTTCATCCATTGCTTTGTTCATACAATAGTCTTCTACCGCGTCCGCAAGTTGCTCTACAGAAACCTCTTCATTAGGTACTATTTGTCGCCATAACTCAATAGGAATCACTACAGCGCTTACATCTCCGTCTTTGTTCGTAAGATATTCAATATTTAATACATTTTCCATGTCATACTCCAGAAAGTTGCTTTGCTCGATCGTCTATGCGATCGCCCACGGCACGCACTCGCGATCGAATTATATAAAACTGAGGAGTGAAATCCTACTAATTGGCTGCCCAAAGAAGCGATAAATCGCTGTATTCTTTGAAAATTGGATCGGCACTCACAAGCATCATACCCTCAATTTGAGCTTGGGCAATCAACATTCTATCGAAAGGATCTCGATGATGCAATGGTAACGCAGCCGCTTGCAAGGCATGAGGTGCTGTAATTTCCAGATATCGCGCACCTAACTGCACCATGCGCGTCGAAATATAACTATCTATTGGTTCTGGTAATGGCAACTTTCCGATCGAAACTTTTATTCCAATTTCCCAGATACTAGCAACAGAAAACCACAATTCGTTGGTTTCATCGGCAATGTGTGCGATCGCGTCTTCATTCAATCTCTCTGGTTGAGCAAACCACCACAACCAACACTGCGTATCCAGCAAAAGTTTCACTCTTCATTTCCCTCGAATGCTGCCAAAATCTCTTTTGGCAACGGATCGTTGAAGTCCTCTGGCACAATAAACCTCCCTCGATCTTGCCCTAAACTAGCTCGTCGATTGGATGAAGTACGAAACGGAATCAACTTGGCGATCGGGATGCCTCGGTTTGAAATAATGATTTCTTCTCCAAGTTCCACACGGGACAATAGTCGTGACAGATTCGTTTGAGCTTGATGGATATTTACAGTTTCCATTGGTTGATAAACTGAGCCCATAAACTAAGTTTAGTTTGATTCTGATGGTTGTGCAATAGCGATAATGCTACGCATCCGTATCGCGCACCCTTGCAAGCATCGATCGCTCTCAAGCGATATCCCTTCCTTGTAGCTTAGATTAACGCAAGGAAAGACAACTTCTTTTTTCACTCACAATCTTATCTATTTCCACCATGACAATGCGACGATCGTACAACTCTTCAAAACGGAAACTATCATGCCGTCAAATCAGAAAATAAGTTGCTCGACAATCCGCACTTGCACAATTGTTAAACACGATCGGGTGCGTCACCTTCCGGCGTAACGCACCCTACTGCTCTGTAATTGTGGGAATTCCTTTCTAGGTATATTGACTTAGCGTAAGTAATTACTCACAGAATATTTATTATTTTTCCGATCTTTTTTTAAGTGCCGCGAGTAACTGCGGTTTTACTTCTCTAACCCATATTTCAAAGTTAAAAGTGTCATGATTGTCACCAACTCGTGTCTGAACAGACTTTTTGACTTCGGTTTTCATTTCTGTTTTCTCCATTTGCTCTCTAACTCTATCTATAAAGTAGCTTCCGTTAATTTTAGATGGCTTGTCATATATCTTAAGGTGTAAGAACTATACTTTATGCAAAACTTGCAAGAAAATCATGCGATATCTGGATATTACAAGGTTTAGGTTATGATTTAGTTAATCTTTAATAAAAAATTAGTTCCCTGATGGAAGTACACGATCGCATCTATGTTCTCAATCACTAAAAAAATTAACGATCCGGTGCCAAATAAAGCTAAAGCTTAGTAGTTTGCGTCTGATAACGGTGCTTAACTTAATGGCTATATTTTAGCCTTAAATCCCACTAAAATATCAAAATTATAGATATTTGCCGATGTCGATCGCATTAATTTTCATTTATATGTAGTGATATTCATTTTAGATTTACATTTGTCAACCATCAAAACCTAAAAAAAATATAAAAATTTTCCCGATTACTTCCAAACCAAGGGTCAGAAACCGGGTTTCTTGTCACTATCCTTCGCTGAAAACCTAGATTTTCTGTTGAGAAAGCCGATTTCTTCAGCCTATTGAGTTATGTGCAAGATGTGAGTTCCCCACTTGCCACTTTTCCCTGTGTAGTATATTGTAGTATTAATGAAACCGCAAACCGCTTGACTGAGTTTGCGGTACGGCGAGGAGGTGGCCCAATGGATGCAATCAATCAAACAGTCGGCGGAATACTTCAACACCTGCGATCGCATAACGAACCCTTTGTCCTCCACAAAGGCAAACAGCCGGAATGGAACGACGAAGCTTTGCACAGCAGCGCATACCAACACAATGCAGAGCTTTACGCACTCATGGGAGTAGCCAAAGGAGTACTTCCGCAAGGACGCGATCGCATCTTATTCCAGGTATTGCGAACCTCTCGCATCGGAATGACTCCAGAAGTGCGTCACACACTCGATCGCATCACCAACTTGCTATTGAGCGTACTGCACCCAGACAAAGTACTAACAGTATTTTTAGCTCTGCGGCGAGTGCGAGCCAATCACAAACATACAGCCAAAGCCATCCTCAACTACATATTGAATCATCCTGATTTTGAGGATATGGCCAACTGCCGGCGACCCACATTAGAGGATTGTTTGTCACACGCAATGGGGAAAAACGTAGCCAGAGCTTGTGCCAAAATGCTCGCCAATCCTGCTCTTGCAGACCAACAGTATTTGCGCCGCCATTTGCTCAGATTTGCTCGCGATCCAGAAAAAGTAAAAACAATTTTTCCTGGATTGTACAAACAAGGTACGCGACAAACTGGCAGCGGTCAATACAAACTCGCCCATACCCAATTCCTAGAAAAATTCGATCGACAAGAAGAACGACCCAAAACTATTACAGCTACCAATCGCGGTGACATTTCCGCAACCTTGATTCACCTGTACCGAGGTGGCATATCTAGCGAATTGCAACAAGCTTTAGAGCGTTACGTGGAAGACAGCGCCAAAAAGCTACCGCGATTTCATGGCAAATTGGCCCTCGTACTCGATGCTTCTGCTTCCACAAAAGGGTATGGCGATCGCGAATATTGCTGCATTTCCCAATCAGTCGCATTCCAGCTTGTGCTAGAGAAATGCTGCCCAAATTTGCAAATTTTTGCCGTGGGAAATTCCGGACATATCCCCATACCAGAAGGCAACACCGATCTCGCGCTTGCCTTACTGGATGCCTTAGAAACGCAACCGGATTTAGTGGCGATCGTTTCTGACGGTTACGAAAATATTTACCCAGGCGATTTAGCCAGACTAATCGCCACATTACCTCAACTTGGTATTCACACACCTGTGGTTTTCTGCCACAGCAAATTTACCGGCAGCGACGATCTAACTTTACGGCGACCTGCCACTAATTTACCAGAATTGGAATTCTGGCATCAAGACGATTTTGAAGACTTATTGATATCCATCTTATCAATGACAAATCAAAATCAGAGCGAAATTGGATTGCGAGAGTTTCTGCTCAAAAAATTGGATTTAGTCATTAGTTAGTAGTCAGTTGTCAGTCGTCAATTGTAGCGAAACCCAACAAATCCTGACGATAGAGTTGGGTTTCGTTACCTCAACCCAACCTACCCACTACCAACTACTGACTTGCCGAAGCTAGCAGAAATAATATCACTTGTCCCTATTTCTTCACTACTGACAACTGACCACTGACCTACTCCCCATTACCATGCTTTGCCAAGAATTAATTCTCAGCACATTTGACTTTTCCCCATATCAATTGGGGATACCCCAGCAATCCGGATTGATGACCGTCGTGCCAATCTTCGGCGCGGATAATAAAGGTAAATATACAGGCCCTCTGACCGGTTTAAAACTCAATCGAGTCACCGGATACGGTAGTGTAGAATTGACAAATCCCGCCGATAGCGGTATAGCTATTGTACCTCTGCATATCGGTTATATTCAAGACGGAGCGCAAAATCACGCCTTGTGTCGATCGGCTTTTATTGCAGGCGGCCAAAAGCTGATGTTTGAAGATGCTTGTTGCGTTCAACAATCTCAAGGCGGCTATTTGGAAGGTCGCGAACAATGGTTTTTCATCTTACCCGTGCAACTGCGTTTGCAAGCGCTGCAACTGCGAGGTCAGAAGAGTTACAGCAAACTTTGGAATGCCATCAGTCACCTGAATCAACAATTTAACCTGCCCAACAGAGGCCATTTGGAGCAAATCATCACCCGCCAGCGAGCATTTTTGACTCAATATCAAAGTCGATTTGAATTGTTAGAAAATCAAACAGGGGCGCTGTTTTTCCTGGGCGATAAGTTAGCTGGGATAGAAATAGCACCAACTGCGGCTTATTTCCAAGAAATGTGGATGCCTTTGGTTTGTTTCTGCTACGGTACAGCGGCGATGTATTTCGAGCAAAAAGCTGGCATTGTGGCAGAACAACAACCCGCACCTTTTGCTGCTAGCAATCTGCGGGAACTGCGCTTTCAGTTACAGCAAAGCCGTCAAAAATTGCAAGAGCAAGTGCTATCCCAATTAGCCGCAACACCCGCAGAAAAATTCAACGTTCAGGAAGAAGAACGGTTCTGCGAATTGCGTTTGCAAACTGCGATCGGCAATAATTTTGCAGGTCAATTTGTCGAAGATAGCGGACAACTGGTGTACGCTTCCCTGTTTGCCAAACCAGAATATATTTTGTCGAAAAACTTGACACCCTTGGCAGCAGCGTAGTACACTATATTACAGTAGGAACTGAGTTAGATAAGGTGTTGCTACCCCCCTGATTCCAAATTTGGGAAGTTGCGTTGAAAACAACATTGCACGCCTTTATGCTAACCGCCCGTCCTACTAATTCTTCTTCAGCTTTAGATGCGATCGCTCTATTTTTCAACTTTTCAACTGATTTACTTGCCGAGGTCAAAAAGGATTGCAGAGCTTGCCGCCTGTCCTGCCTTGCTGCTAGGAACTGTGCAAAGACTTCAATTTTACCTATAGAGGTACTCACCTTGTCAGTGAGTTGG
Organism: Aerosakkonema funiforme FACHB-1375; assembly: GCF_014696265.1. GTDB lineage: Bacteria > Cyanobacteriota > Cyanobacteriia > Cyanobacteriales > Aerosakkonemataceae > Aerosakkonema > Aerosakkonema funiforme_A. The sequence goes on from NZ_JACJPW010000006.1 coordinate 102,258, forward strand.
GGGGTGCAATTCCCTCCCTCGGCTTTTCAACTAGAAATTGTGCCGTCGGGCATAATTGTTTTCTGGAAAATCACTTCTTTGAGGATAGCTTTATTGAGGTTAGCGCCTCTGAGATTCGCATAACTGAGGTTAGCACCTGCGAGATTAACTTTGCTGAGGTTAGTCCATCTCAGATCTGCTCCTTCCAAGTCAGCCTCGCTCAGGTTAGCCTTAAATAAGTATACTCCATTGAGATGAGCTTCTCTGAGACTAGCTTTAAAAAGGTCAGCTTTATAAAGGTAAGCTCCAATTAGGTAAGCTTGGTGCAACTTAGCATTGCTGAGTTTAGCATTGCTGAGGTTAGCGCCTCTGAGGTTAGCTGCTGCGAGGTTAGTTCCCACCAAGTTAGCATCACCCAGATCGGCTCTTTCCAGGTTAGCTTCTCCCAGGTCAGCACCGATGAGGTTAGCATAACCGAAATCTGCTTCCGTGAGGTCAGCTTTCAATAGATTAGTGCCGGTCAAGTTAGCTGCGGTCAGGTTAGCTTCGTTGAGGAGTGCTTCCTGAAGGTTAGCAAGACTGATGTTAGCATTGCTGAGGTTAGCGGTAATCAGTAAAGCTTGGCCGAGATCTGCTTTTCTCAGGTTAACTTTTTCCAAGTTCGCGCCTCTGAGATTAGCGCCTTGGAGGTTTGCTTCGCTGAGGTCTGGTTCTGTATCCTGGTGGGAAGTTCTCCACTTAAGCCATTTCACCGCTCCTTCTTTAAGTAGGGTAAGATGCTCTATGTTTGCCATCTATCTTGAGTTTCCTTTCCGCGATCCGGGGTTGCCAAAGAAGACTGTAACCTAATCTTGGTTTGTTTGAGCAAGTTTTTAGAGAGTCTGAGTGCGGCTGAAATCTGCGGGTGTTTGGCCAAAAACGCCATAACCTTAAGAAATGAATATTTTTAGAGTGCGTAAAGGAGACCCAAACACCTGCACCCCCGACTCCAGGCAAAGCGCGATCGAGTTTCATTTAAACTAATCCCCGCTAGGGGACTGAAAATTGCAGGAATAATTTATGTTAGGTTTCGATCGAATTACATTCAATCCGCGCATCATGGCAGGACAAGCTTGTATTCGAGGGATGCGAGTTCCGGTTTCATTGATTTTAAATTTGGTGGCGAATGGAAAAACTGTAGCTGAGATTATAGAAGATTATTCATATTTGGAACCGGAAGATATTCAGCAATCATTGATGTATGCGGCATGGTTAGCCCGTTATGAAATCATTAATGAACGTTTGGCACAGGTGCTGAATCGATTTGAGGAGGATTTGGCAGCAGGAGCAATTATTTCTGTTAAGGATGAAGCTTTCCGGGTGAGGCGATTGCCAATATGAGCATAGTCGTCCCAGCTGAACAAAAATAGAGTGGGGGAGTGGGGGAGTGGGGAAGTCAAAAGTCAAAAGTCAAAAGTCAAAAGTCCTCCTCTTCCCTCTTCCCTAGCCCCGACGCCCTAACCCCTAGCCCCTCTCTTAGCTAAGTGCCCAATTAACAAGAGTGCGAACACCGTAACCGGTAGCACCAACGTTGTTGTAGCCGTTTTCCTTGTCTGCCCAAACTGGGCCGGCAATGTCCAAGTGTACCCAAGGGGTTTCTTTGACAAATTGCTTGAGGAACAAAGCAGCGGTGATGGAACCGCCGGGACGGGGGCCGGTATTTTTCATATCGGCGATTTGGGATTTTAAACCATCAAAGTATTTCTCTTCCAGAGGCATCCGCCACAGTTTTTCGCCAGCAAGTTCGGCAGCTTCAATAATCTCGTTGGCGACGGTATCGTTCGGACTCCACAAACCGGCAATATCATCGCCTAAAGCGATGACGCACGCACCGGTGAGGGTGGCTAAATCGATCATGGCATCAACGCCGAGTTTTTCGGCAAACACCAAAGCATCTGCCAGAGTCAGGCGTCCTTCCGCATCGGTGTTGTTGACTTCGATCGTCTTGCCGTTAGAAGCTTTCAGAACATCGCCTGGGTGCATGGCGCGACCGCCGATCATATTCTCGGTAGCTGCGGTGATAAAATGAACTTCCACATCGGGTTTGAGTTGGGCGATCGCTTTTGCCGCACCCAGAGTTGCCGCTGCACCGCCCATATCTATTTTCATCATCTCGATCCCGCTACCGGCAACTTTGATATTCAAACCGCCAGAGTCGAAGGTCAAACCTTTACCGATAATTGCCAGTTTGCGGCGCGGTGTTCCCTCCGGTTTGTAAGTCAAGTGAATAAACTTGGGGGGTAATTCCGAAGCTTTGGCAACACCCAAAAACGCACCCATCCCCAGCTTTTCGCAATCTTCTTGTTCCAAGATTTCTGCCGCCAAGCCGAATTCTTGTGCCAGCGCTTCTGCTGTTTGGGCCATCGTCACCGGAGTTACCTCGTTAGCTGGTGCGGCCACCAGTTCCCGCGCGAGGATAACACCGGCACAGATTTGCTTGGCGCGGTTAATTGCGTCTTCTTGACCCTCGAAACCCAGTAAATCGACTTGTTCGAGTTGCGGCCCTTTGTCTTCCGATTCTGACTTAAAGCGATTATCTTGGTGCAGAGCCAGTTCTATACCTTCAACGATCGCCCCAGTTGTAGTTGCAGCATCATTATTCCACACTGGTAAGCTCAGGCCCAAGGTTTTGCATTTTTCCTTTTTGGCTAACCGAGCTGCTGCTGCTGCCGATCGGCGCAAAGAATTTAACTTCTGCGTTTCGGCCTTGCCCAGTCCCACCAGTATAATTTTACGAACCGGACTGCCGCTACCGCCAACGCGAGTCGAAGCGCTGCTGCCTTCTTTGCCCTTAAATTCGGTTTCTGCAATCAATTCTTGCAAAGTACCGCCGAACTTCTCGTTTAACTGGGCTAAATCGCCAGTTAACTCCACCGCATCTTCAAAAAAGCCAATTGCCAATCCATCCCCCGACCAATCTAAGCGCGGGGTATTTGTTGCGCGAAATTCCATTCCCCGTTTCACCAATTCACCAATTTAAGTACCTGTACCAGTATCGATCAATATTGGCGAACTGCCCTACCCCAAGCATCCGAGATACGTTAAACTAGCTCCCATCTTATGTTTTTTAACAGCTGCGGTTAAAACTTTTAACCAAGCCTAATCACTTATTGTCATCTTCCGAAGGAGATATATATTGGGTCAATCTGGGATGCAGTTGACTGGATTCCTACAAACCCAAACTCGGTAAAAAGTTGTAGCTTCCCCAGACAAAAGGCAAACTTAATGATGTGTCAATACTGTTAGGTTAAGACTCGCTCGCCCCTAGCCTTCCTTGACAAGAGGGGTTGGGGTGCAGTCCATGAAGTAAATCAAACGCTACCAACACAGTATTGAAGAATAAGTTACTCACAGCAGGCACAACTAGCTATGTGTCTGTTCTTGTCAAATCGAGCTTCTGTAATCGTTGGGCGGTGAGAAGTGATGCAAAAAGTAATGAAAAATCCAATTCCCTTGGCTGTTGGTGCGGGGCTATCGGTTTTGTTGATTGGAAGTACCTTGTTATTAATGAGATGGAGCGATGGGGAACAGGCTGCGCCCGAAGCTACTGAGGTGCAGGCTGAGCTAAGTTCTCAGTCAAAAGAAAAGCCGAAGTCCGCAACACTGCCACTGGTAACACTTTCACCGACTCAACGGGCAAGCGAGCTAGAAAAGATCGCCTCCGGAGGAAAATCGCTCGATCGCCATCGCGCCCGGTATGTGCTAGCTAGCGACCTCATTCAACAATATCGCGGGCAAAAGGCGATCGCTTGGTTGGCAGGATTGGAACAAGATTATCCCTTATTAGCGCCACATATAATCGCAAAACGCGCCCAAGCTTATGAAGTGAGCGGCGATAAAGCCAAAGCAAACGCAACTTGGCAAGAAGTGCTGCAAAAGTATCCGGAAAGTCCGGTAGCGGCAGAGGCGCTGTTTGCTTTGGGACGCACCGATCCGCAATACTGGGATAAGGCGATCGCATCTTTTCCCAGTCACCCCCGCACCGCTGAAATCGCCTGGACTCGCCTCAAGCAAAATCCCGATCGACTGCCCCTGCTACGGCTGTTAGTCAAGCACGACCCCGACAGCAAGCAAATCAACACCGTCTTAGAAACCCTACAAAACAAGTATGCCGCCCAGTTAAAGCCGGAAGATTGGGAAGCAATAGCCTACATATACTGGGATAGGTTTGATTTCGACAAAGCCGGACAAGCTTATGCCAAAGCTACCCGCACGCCCCTCAATCTCTACCGCGCCGGTCGGGGACGCCAACTGCGCGGTAAAAGAACAGAAGCTGTATTAGCTTATCAGCAGTTGCTCAAGGAGTTTCCCGAAGCGAAGGAAACTGGTTTGGCGGCGGTACGCTTAGGGCAGTTACTTTTGTCTCCAGCAGCTTTACCGTATCTGGATATGGCAATTAACCGATTTCCAGAAAAAGCCGGTGAAGCACTTTTACTCAAAGCCAAAATTCTCGACGGTACGGGAAGCGCCAAGTCAGCATCGCAAGCTCGTCAGTTGGCGCTGAGCAAATATGCAGATTCCGAAGCTGTGGCTGAATATCGTTGGACTGTAGCTAGAGGTAGAGCCAAAGTCGGAGACTTCCTGGGCGCTTGGCAATGGGCCCAACCGATTACTAAGCACAATCCCGATAGCGAATTTGCACCCAAAGCAGCTTTTTGGGTGGGGAAATGGGCGACTAGATTGGGGCGTCAACAGGATGCCAAAGCTTCTTTCGAGTATGTGTTGAAAAACTATCCAGAATCTTACTATGCTTGGCGATCGGCTGGCATACTCGGTTTGAATGTGGGAACTTTCAACACGGTGCGCGATATGATGCCCCAAGTTGTAAAAGCTCCCGAAAAACCCTTGTTGCCAGCAGGTTCTGAAGCGATGAAAGAACTCTACCGACTTGGGCAAAAGCGCGATGCTAGAGCGTTGTGGCAAACCGAATTTAATAACCGCGTCCAGCCAACGGTAAACGAACAATTCACCGATGGAGTTCTCCGCTTGGGAGTCGGAGAAAATATCAAGGGAATTACACAAGTGGAGGGTGTGAGCTGGTGGCGAGATACGCCGGAAGAAAAAGCTGAAATATCTACCCTCAAGCAAGATATCGCATATTGGCACGCTCTCTATCCATTTCCATTTTGGGAATATATCGAACCTTGGTCGCAAGAACGCAAGCTCAATCCGTTACTCGTAACAGCTCTAATTCGTCAAGAATCTCGCTTTGAACCTGCTATCCGTTCCATTGCCGGTGCCCTTGGTTTGATGCAGGTAATGCCAAGTACGGGTGCCTGGATCGCTCAAGCAACAAACGTTAAAAGTTATGCTTTAGATAATCCCAACGACAACATCAAATTTGGCACTTGGTATCTGGATCACACCCACGAGACATACAGCAATAATTCTCTGTTTGCTGTCGCCAGTTATAATGCTGGGCCGGGGAATGTGTCAAAATGGATCTCGCAGTTTGGTTTGAGCGATCCCGATGAATTTGTGGAAGCTGTTCCGTTTCCAGAAACTCAAGGTTATATCAAACACGTGTTTGAAAATTATTGGAACTATCTGCGGCTGTACAATCCCCAAATGTCTGAAATATTATCCCATTACAAACGCACGAAAAATTAACAGTGAATTTGCTAATTGGCAATTAGCAATTAGTCATTGGGAGAGTGGGGGAGTCAAAAGTCAAAAGTCAAAAGTCAAAAGTCAAAAGTCAAAAGTCAAAAGTCAAAATTAAGAATTTCTTCCCGCTCCCCCGCTCCCCCGCTCCCCCACTCCCTCTTCCCTTTTCCCCTAGCCCCTAGCCCCTAGCCCCGACGCCCTTCCCACTCCCTCTTCCCTAATCCCTAGCCCCTAAAGTCAGATACAATAATTGACAAACTGACTGAAGTTGACCCATGACGCCTCCTTCGGAACTAGATACCAGCACCGAACCATCTTTAGCAGACGCTGAAAACGAGAACGACAATACAAAAGAGGAATTTCTCGACGAACTCCCAGGAGAGGTCGAGATGTCCTTGTTCGACCACTTGGAGGAGTTGCGCGAGCGCATTTTCTACTCATTAATTGCTGTCGTGCTGTGTATATCAGGTTGCTTCTTTTTTGTCAAGCCGATCGTACAACTTTTGGAAAAGCCAGCACGGGGAGTAAAGTTTGTTCAGCTCGCTCCTGGGGAGTTCTTTTTTGTATCCCTAAAAGTGGCCGGATATAGCGGCTTACTGGTAGCCAGTCCGTTTATCCTCTACCAAATTATTATGTTTGTTTTGCCGGGATTGACTCGTCGGGAACGGCGCTTGCTGGGGCCAGTGGTGATTGGGTCTAGTTTTCTATTTTTTGGTGGCTTGGTTTTTGCTTATGTAGCCTTGATTCCGGCTGCGCTCAATTTCCTGATCAGTTATGGTGCCGATGTGGTCGAGCAACTGTTTTCGATCGATCGCTATTTTGAATTTGTTTTGCTGCTTTTATTCTGTACTGGGTTAGTTTTTCAAATTCCCATTATTCAAATTATCATCGGCTTTTTGGGAATTATATCTTCCAAACAAATGCTTTCGGCTTGGCGATACGTTTTAATGGGCTCGGCAATTTTGGGAGCGGTGCTGACGCCTTCCACTGACCCTTTGACGCAAACCCTTTTAGCAGGCGCGGTGCTGGGTTTGTACTTATTTGGTACTGGTTTGGTCGTTCTGTTGGGTAAATAGTCGCAAAGGAAACCGCTAGGGAGTTAATTCCTTGGCTAATAGCTGATTTTTAACAAAGAAAAAACTATTCAAGGTAGAACCACTATGACATCACAACCATTAGAGTTAGAGGGAACTTGGGAAGAAATTGTTGCCCAATCAGAAAAACTGGCCGGACGTCGCGTTCGCGTTACTGTTCTGGTTGAAGAAGAGTTGAAGTCCCCAGAAGAAAGCTTTCGGCAGGCGTGGCTAGAAGTAAAAACAGGAAAAACTAGACCAATCTCTGAATTATGGGAGGGGATTGATGCAGAGTGAGCCACCTTCAATTCAAATCAACTTTGCAGAAGAATTTAAACGTAATTTAGTTACTTTATCCAAAAAGTACAGACATATCCGCTCTGATGTTCAGCCAATAATTGAACGGCTTGAAGCTGGAGAGTTGCTCGGAGATCGAATATCAGGAACTGATTATGTCGTGTTTAAAGTGCGAATCAAAAACAGTGATATCAAAAAGGGCAAAAGTGGTGGCTATCGGCTCATCTACCACGTTCAAACACCAACAATAATATTTTTGATGACGATTTATTCAAAGTCAGAACACGAGAATGTTTCAGTAGATAAAATTAGACGCATTTTGAGTGATGTTTATGCGCTAAGCGAGGATGAAGAAGAAACGCAAGATGAGAAAAATGGCGATCGTCCCAGCGATTAAAGATACTGTTGGCGAATTACCGGCTCTCCCGGCTTTGTGGTAATAATATAAACTTATCTAATCGTAGGGTGGGTTAGGCACGGGCGATAATTTCAATACTTTCGATCGATAATTTAGTTCCCGTGCCGTAACCCACCGACCGCAATCAACTGTAACATTTACGAACATTTTCCCCATAAATCCGAAAGAACCAAACTTCACAATATATCCTCTGCAAACTTTCCGAGATTTTCCTGCCTCCACTTAGCATCTGCTTTGCGATTTGTTCTCAATTCTAATACCCGAATACCTTTTTCAGGCAGAGGATTCAATGTTTGTTTCAGTTGCTGCCAAGAAGCGATCGCTTCATATTCGACATTGTAGGTAGCGCAAAGCTGAGCGAAATCTATATCCTGGGGTGTGGCAAAAAACTCTTCAAATGGCGGCTCAAATTTGGCAATCGGCAACATTTCAAATATACCACCACCATTGTTATTAATCAAGATAATAGTGAGATGTCCGATAAATTTGTTTCTCAATAAAAAGCCGTTGGTATCGTGCAATAAAGCTAAATCTCCCGTCAGCATAACGCTGCTGTGATGGCGATGGGCAATGCCTAAAGCGGTGGATAAAGTACCATCAATACCATTAGCGCCCCGGTTGAAAAATGGTTGAATTCCAGAATTGTTCGGTGTCCAGAAAAATTCCACATCTCGCACGGGCATACTGTTGGCAATAAATATAGGCGTTCCTGGTGATAAAATCTGGGAAAGTAACCAAGCTACTTTACATTCAAATAAAGTTTCTGTTGTTGCCATTGTTCGGTCAATGCGTTGCCTGACGGTGGCTTCGACATCGCACCAAATTTGCAGATATTTACTGAGATTGTTTGGTTCGATCGCACATATTTGCGCTAGCTGTTCTACGGATAATCGTAGATGAGTTGTGTTGCCGTGTAGCGGATCTAAATTGTGATGGCTGGTGTCAATTACCCATGTGCGCGGTTGGGTTGATTCTAACCAAGTTCGCAGTTCTTTACTGGTGGGTAAGTCTCCTATCTGGATGGCGATTTCAGGTTTAAGTTGTTGTGCTATTTGCTGGTTTCGTAATATCGAATCGTAGGTGGAAATTAAGTAAGGATTTAGTTCGGCATAATTTCGTAATGGGGATAATCCCTCTGCTAATACAGGCCATTTTAAGGTTTGGGAAAGTTGGGCAATTGCCTGACAATACTGTTTGGGAAATTGAGGTTGTGACGTGCCGGCGATGATGATTCCGCGATCGCATTGTAACCAGTTTTGTAAGGTATTGAGTAAAGAATTATTGTTGGCTATTGACAACTGACAACTGATGACTGACGACTGACAGCTAGCAAAGAAATTTTCTGGTTGGAATTGCGATCGCAACTCTTCGGTAGCCGCTTGGGGTATGGGGGCGAGAGGGTCGCGAAAGGGGATGTTAAGATGGATTGGGCCGGGAACGGGAAAGAGCGATCGCTCCCAGGCATGAATAATTGTTTGCCGCAGATAATTCAAAATTCCAATTTCTAATGATGGCACTGCTAACTCAGCTTGCCAGTTAGGATAAGTGCCATATAATTTGATTTGGTCGATAGTTTGTCCGGAATGACAATCTCGCAATTCTGGCGGGCGATCGGCTGTGAAAACTAACAGCGGTACGCGACTTTCTCTGGCTTCAATAATAGCAGGATAAAAGTTTGCGCCCGCCGTTCCCGAAGTGCAAACTAATGCGACTGGCAAACCTAATTTTTTGGCAATTCCCAGCGCCAAAAAAGCAGCCGATCGCTCGTCCAAAACGGGAATAGCTTCTATTTTATCTTGTTGGGCAAAAGCAACTACCAAAGCAGTAGAACGCGACCCCGGACAGATTACTGCTGTTGTTAGTCCGAGTCGTTTTAAGGTTTCCGTAAGTAGGGAAGCCCAGACAGAATTAGTGTTGCGAAAATCTATGGGCATTGGGGATTGGGTCATTCACACTAAAGCTTTGAGAAGTGCTTGAAGTTTCAGTTGAATTTCTGCGAGTTCTTTGTCTGGATCTGACCCAGCAACGATACCGGCACCTGCGTACAGTCTAGCGCGATCGCTGTCTATTAGTGCTGAGCGAATGCCTACGACAAATTCGCTGTTACCGCGATGATCTATCCAACCCAATGGTGCGGCATAAACAGAGCGATCGAATGCTTCATAGCGGCGAATTTGCGAGAGCGCGATGTCTCTGGGATCGCCTGCAACAGCAGGGGTGGGATGGAGTTCTGCCAAAATTTGTAATGGCTGCACACCGCCAGTGATTTTACCTCGAATTGGTGTCCATAAATGCTGTATATTTGAAAGTTGTAAAAGACCGGGTATAGGAAGTCTCTGGTGTGACAAACCCAGGTTGGATAAGCGATCGACAATGAAGTCAATGACAACTCGATGTTCCCGCCTTTCCTTTTCACTTCTGAGCAAAAGTTCTGCAAAATAAGCATCTTCGGCTGCTGTTTTGCCTCGCGGTGCTGACCCCGCCAAAGCATCGGTTTCTAACTCTCGCTCTTGTATCCTAATTAAACGCTCTGGGCTGGCACCGATAAAATCTTGACCTTTGCCGTTACTGGTGGAAAAAACGTAGCAATCCGGATAAATTATTCGCAAATTATTTAAGGAATCAACCCGATGAAAAGGGCGCGGCGAATTAACCTCAATTGCGTGGGCAAGGACAATTTTGCTAAAATGTTTAGATCGAATTGATTGCAATGCCGATACGACTGAGGATTGAAAATTTCTGCGATCCGTTACATCTTGCGGCTGCAATTTCTGTTTATAATTGCTCAAATGAAAATTTCTGTAGTTAGCTAATCTAATTTGGTGGAGTTTCTGCCATATATTTTCTGCTATAACTTCGATGTTTGCATTGCTGTCGATTACAGTATTAGCGACTATAACACAGCAATCTTTTTGACAGGAAAACTGCCAGCGAGGTAAAAAAACTGTGGCGGCGGGGAAAGGAGAATCACCATTGATATTCTCATCAAAAAATGTGAAAGTACAGAAAAAGTGAGGGCCAGAAAAGGGTAGGTCTAACGCGCCTGTGGCAATTGTGTTAGCAAGGCATGAATCGATAAATTTTTGTGCTTGCGAAAAGCGATCGACTCCTTCTAACTTAAATTTAGCGGCTGTATCGATCGCCGCGATCGCTTCCCCTTGATTGGCTTTTTCCCAATAAAAATGCAGTTTTTCCGGCTCGGCAATGCGATCGAGTACAGCTAGCGGATCGAGCGGTTTACTTGGCAGGGAAATACTGACAACTTTTTGGAGCCCTTTTTCAATTAAGGTTTGTTTGCAAGCTAAAAGAAACTGATGCAGTTCCTTGCGATCTTCAAACAGATTAGCATGATGTGTCACTGGCACGGAAGCGAACATAGCAAATTTTTTTAACGTTTGCTTGCCAAATTTTCAATTATGAGCATGGTAGGGCTAGGGTTAGCACACTCCCACTCCATCTAACCACTTCTGGTGTTGCGTTGTACCGGGCTAGTACTCCACCAAATTGATTTTGATGGGTTGTCGTCGCCCAGAAACCCGGTTTTTCTAAAAAACCGGGTTTCTTAAACTCCCGATCCTGCCGGCGAAACAGCCCCGTTGTGGGGAATGGCGCGACTCGCAGCGGGGCCACAACGGGTCAAAAGGTTTGGAATGCGTGCCTGGTGGTAGCGACACTGGCGATGTCCCCAGCAAAGATTTTGCCGTGCGTTATCCAGATTGAGTTTACCATTGCTACCTCAGCATCATAAAATTATGGGATTCGGAAAATTCAATCGATACCGTCCGATGACTACACAATCTATTGCTCATTCAAACAGTAAGTTGTGGTTGGCAGCACTTAAACCACCAATGTACAGCGTTGCCGTGATTCCAATTTGGGTGGGAACTGCTGTTGCTTTCGCGGAAAATAACACTTTTAATGGCGCAATCTTTTCGACATTTTTAATTTCAGCGATTTTGATTGTTGCGTGGCTCAATCTCAGTAACGATGTGTTCGATTCGGAAACTGGAATCGATCAAAACAAAGCGCATTCGCTCGTTAATTTAACAGGAAATAAACCTTTAATTTTTTGGTTGGCGAATTTGTTTTTAGCTGTGGGTATTCTGGGAGTAGTGGCGATCGCATGGTGGCAACAAGACCTCACTGTAATCGGTCTGATACTCCTGTGCTGTGCGATGGGCTACACTTACCAAGGGCCGCCCTTTCGGTTGGGATATCAGGGTTTGGGGGAAATAATTTGCTTTTTTACCTTTGGGCCATTGGGCGTATCGGCGGCGTACTACAGCCAAACCCAAAGCTGGTCGATCGCCAATATAGCAGCTTCTGCGATCGTCGGCATCGTCACCAGCTTGATTTTGTTTTGTTCCCATTTTCATCAACTTGAAGACGACCTTGCGGCAGGGAAGAAATCCCCCATTGTCCGACTCGGCACTGCCAAAGCATCCCAGCTATTACCTTGGCTTGGCGGCAGCATTTACCCTTTGACTGTGCTGTTCGTCGCATTGCACATTTTCCCAGTTTGGACATTGCTAACCTTTGCCAGTTTACCCTTCGCCCTCAAGTTATTCCGACACGTTGGCGAAAATCACGATCGACCGGAAAAAGTCAGCAATTGTAAATTTATCGCCGTAGCGCTGCATTTTTGGAGTGGCTTACTGTTAGGATTGGGATTCGTACTTGCCAACATTTGATGCTTTATCAGTTTGAATTTCGTCCTTATCGGCGACAGTTTAAACGCGCCCTCTCCACCAGTCACGGCAACTGGGATATTCGAGAGGGCATTATCCTGCGCTTCACCGATGATAAAGGTGCAATTGGTTGGGGAGAAATTGCCCCTATTCCCTGGTTCGGTTCCGAAACATTGCCGTCAGCTATAAATTTTTGTCGCCAGTTGGGCGATGAAATAACAACAGAAACAATTTTCTCTATTCCATCTAAACTTCCCTCATGTCAATTTGGTTTTGAATCCGCTCTCAATTTTGGATTTTGGATTTTGGATTTTGGATTAAAAGCTGATTTTCCAAATTCGGTGGAATCAGCGACTAACCCGCAATCTAAAATCCAAAATCTAAAATCTAAAATTGCTTACAGTTGCTTATTACCAGCAGGTGAAGCCGCTTTACATCAATGGCAAACACTTTGGCAGCAAGGATATCGCACTTTCAAATGGAAAATTAATGTTGTTCCCATTCAAGATGAAATCAAAATTTTTGCAAAGCTAATTCAGGCACTACCGACATCGGCCAAACTGCGATTAGATGCTAATGCTGGATTGAATTGGTCAGCAGCAAATGAATGGCTGAAAGTGTGCGAGAATTACTCTCAGATCGAATTCCTCGAACAACCCCTACCCGTCGAGCAATTTGATGCCATGTTAGATTTAGCTAACCGCTATTCTACCCCAATAGCATTAGACGAATCCGTTGCCACACTTAGCCAATTGCAAACCTGTTACGAAAAAGGTTGGCGAAGTATTTTTGTCATCAAACCCGGCATAGTTGGTTCCCCCAGACTTCTGCGTCAATTTTGTCAGCAACATGACATTGATGTCGTCTTTTCATCTGTTTTTGAAACAGTTATTGGCAGACAAGCTGCACTTAACCTTGCAGCTGAACTTTCTCATCGCGATCGAGCAGTTGGTTTTGGCGTCAATCACTGGTTTAATGAAGATGAGGAAACGTGGCTTGAAAATTTATGGAACAACCCCCATTAGATCTTGTGGGGCAGGTGTCTCACCTGCCAAGTAATTGGCTAATTGGTTACAACACCCATCAATTTACTCAACTTGTCGAACAATTACATTTAGAATTAATCCAAATATCCAAACATAAAAACTCACCAAAAATTATCTTAGCAGAACGCAATCCAGTGCGCTTTTTAGCCGGTTTCATCGTTGCAACAGCCGCCGGGTGCCCCGTATTTCTCTGCAATCCTGACTGGGTAAAAGCGGAATGGCAACAAGTTTTTGAATTAGTCCAACCAGACATAATTTGGGGACAACTGGCAAAAAGCAATATCCCGCCCAAAAACTCCTCAATCCCAAATCAAAAATCTCAAATCCAAAATCGAATTATGATTCCCACGGGCGGTTCGTCGGGTGAAATTCGCTTTGCCATCCACACTTGGGAAACATTGACAGCATCCGTGCAAGGATTTATCCAATATTTCGATATAAATACAGTCAATTCTTTTTGCGTATTACCGCTTTATCATGTCAGCGGTTTGATGCAATTTATGCGCTCATTCCTCACTGGCGGAAAACTGGCGATTATGCCATTCAAAGCAATAGAAGCTGGTGAAAAATGCGAAGTCGAACCAGCGGAATTTTTCATATCTTTAGTGCCAACTCAACTGCAACGTCTGTTACAGAGTACCCCACAATGGTTGTCTCAGTTTCAAACAGTTCTGTTAGGAGGTGCTACAGCTTGGCACGAACTTCTGGAACAAGCGAGACACCATGAAATTCGGTTAGCACTCACTTACGGGATGACAGAAACCGCCTCGCAAATTGTCACCCTCAAACCAGAAGATTTTATCAAAGGAAATAATAGTTGCGGACAGGTTTTACCTCATGCACAAGTAAAAATTTGCAGTCCAAATGGCGAGATATTAGGTGTGAATAAGGCTGGTATCATTAGCATTGAGGCTGATTCATTGGCGCTTGGTTATTATCCGGATAGGTCATTTGTTAGAGAAAAGCAGGGAGTTTTACAACTGGATGATTTGGGATTTTTTGACGAACAAGGTTACTTAAATATTGTCGGACGTAACAGCAATAAAATTATCACTGGCGGCGAAAATGTTTTTCCATCGGAAGTGGAAGCGGCGATTCGATCGACCGATCTAGTTAGCGATGTCTGCGTCATTGGCATACCCGATCGGCATTGGGGTCAAGCGGTGACGGCTGTGTACGTTCCCAAGCATCCAGCAGTTGACACCGAGAAGCTGCAAACCGCAATTTTAGATAAATTAAGTAACTTCAAACGACCCAAATATTGGATACCTGTAGAAAGTTTGCTGCGTAACGCGCAGGGTAAAATCAATCGCGAACAAATACAACAAATAGCTATTTTGTCGCATCCAGATCGTTCCAATCTTGCAGCCAGTCAATAATGTCTGTGGGCAATTCTTTTCTACTTCTACTCGTAGGATCGATGCAGGCGTGTCTAGTCATTGCCTTGGCTAGCTGCTGCTGCTTAGTATCGAAAATTTGATATTCAATTTCAAACTTATTGCTAGTTAAACTTTTCGGAAACAAGTAAATAATTATCTTGTCGCCACAGAACATCGGGCGAAGGAAATCAACGCTAGCATGGATGATGGGAATGGCAACTCCTGAGTTAGTACTGAAAAACGATCTAATATTAATCCCAGATGCTACCAGGGATTCTTCGTAGGCTTCGTGACACATTGGCAAAACATTGGCGAAATAAACGACGCCTGCTGCATCGGTATCTTGAAAGCGAATTGTCCGAGTATAAGAAAAAGGCATTTCTTCGCTAATCTCCCACAAAATTACAGCTATAATTGTTATACAACCATAATTGGTGTCATCGCTATGACTACCGCCACTCCTACAGATATCCAAACAGTCCTCGCCACAGGTTTACCCCAGTGGAAACCAGCTACTTGGTCAGACTACTTAGCTTGTCGCGATGCAGAAACCTTAGAGAGAATCAGGCTGTTTTTTAATCGGGATCGACTTTTAATTGATATGGGTTCAGAAGGAATCAATCACGCCAGTGTTAGCGACCTGTTCATCATGCTGTTTGGCTTCTGGTTCAGTCGCTTTACACAACAAATAGCAGCTTCTTTTGGACGCTGTTTGCTGGAGAAGGCGAACACACAAGCAGCAGCACCAGATTTAGTATTGTACATCGGTGAAGGAGTTCCACAATGGCAACAAGGCGAACTGCGTCGAATTGATTTAAATAGGTGGCGAGTACCGGATTTGGTGGGTGAAATAGCTGACACAACTATAGCGACTGACTTGGATGAAAAGAAAAAACTTTATGCCGATTTGGGAATTCCAGAATACTGGGTGGTTAATATTCGAGGCAGACAGGTTATCGCATTTCGGCTACAGGAAAGTGGTAAATATCAACAGTGTAGCGAGTCTGTCGTACTTGCTGGGTTGCCTATTTCTTTGCTAGAGCAAACTTTGGAACGTCTGAACGAAGGAACTAATATTACCGCTGCTGTGTGGTTTTCTCAACAGATTGCAAATTTGAAAGTTGAATGAAGAAAATTATTTTCGGGTTTGTGTGGTTTCTTAGTTTGATGTTTGGATTTTATGAGGCGTCTGTTGGCATTAACTCATAACTGTAGGGTGCTAATACACACCCTACATTAGTTTAATCAAAAATTGCCAGCCTGGATGACCTTGCAGTTTGCTGAATAAACTTCTAACCTTTGTTTTTTATCAGCATGACATCTATAATTTTGACAGCAGTCTCTTCAGTTATTTCTAAAGCGCGGTAGAGATCGTTCAAAAGTTTTTCTTCTTCTTCGGTGACTTCGCCATCTGCCAAAACGATATCAGTTGCTACAGCAAAAGCTGTGTCTTTCAGTTCATCCGGAAGCGTAGACATTGCGGCATTAAACAGGGTTTCTGGGCCTTCCCTTTGCAAAATACCCAGGAGTCGATCAATCATTTTTCTCATTACGTCACCCGGATAGCTCCTGAACAGTTGCATCCGAGATAAAATAGTGCTAATGGCTTGCGCTTCCGAATCGGTAACGTAACCGTCTGCCGCTACTGCAATCAATGCGATCGCCGCAAATGCTTCCGCTGGCCCTAGCGTTGTTTGGGTTTGCTTGCGACCGCCTGCTATTTTATCGAACAAGCCCATTGTATTTTCCTCTTTCTGGTACTACGATCTCACTATTAGTAGCACATTTATCTCTATCACGTTATCAAAAAAAATTAATTTAATCTAAAATTATCCATCCAAAGTTGCCAATTCTCCCTTCAGATAGTCAACAAATTGTCGAGCCGTTCTACCGGATCGTCCGTTGTGACGAGTTGCCCACTGGAGAGCGCGGTACTCTAATTCTTCTAGAGGAAGAGTAATTCCAGCTTGCTCTGCTAAATGGCGCACAATTGTTAAATAAGTTTTTTGATCCGCAGGTTCAAAAGTGAGAGTAAGACCGAAGCGATCGCTAAACGAAAGCTTCTCCTGTACTGTATCCCAAGCATGAACTTCCTCATCGCTGGGAGCAGGTCGATCTTTAAAAAATTCGCGAATCAAATGACGCCGATTGGAAGTAGCATAAACTACCACATTTTGAGGTCGAGCAGTTATATTCCCTTCCAGGACAACTTTAAGAGCCTTGAAAGCATCGTCATCTTCTTCAAAGGAGAGGTCATCTACAAAAATGATAAACTTCTGCGGTACGTTCCGCAACAGTTCGACAATTTTTGATAAATCTTTCAAGTCAGATTTTGACACTTCGATGAGGCGGAGATTGCGATTGGCATACTCATTCAATAATCCCTTCACCAAAGAAGATTTTCCCGAACCGCGACTGCCGTAAAGCAAGACATGAAGCGCTGGATAACCTAACAATAAAAACTCGGTATTTTTCATCAAAGCATCTCGCTGGGACTCATATCCCGCCAGTTCCTTGATTTTGATGGTATCGGGGTATGCAATGCCCAACAACTGACCGGACTGCCAGCGCAATGCTTGATATTCAGCCAAAATCCCCGTACCGCACTCCCGGTAATAAGCGGCCAAATCTTCGACAGCATCTGTCCAATTATCCAGTTCTTGCAGAGAGGCGATCGCTTTTTTTTCTGCATCGGATAGATAGCTGATTTCATCTTGTTCTCGATACCAAACCACAGGTGCCAGCGGCAGTTTCGATGCTTCTTGTACCCAGCAACTAAGTTCCGCACCGCTGCATTCGTAAAGACTTTGTAACGCTTGTAAATCTTGCTGAACTGCTGCTACTAAAGCCGATGGTAAACTTGCGAAATCTTGCCGTTGCGCTTGCTGGGTAAACGGGTTATCGTTTCTGAGAATTTGCCAAATTAAGTAATCCTGCCAACTTTTATTTGTGGCGGCTATAGCTTGGAACCACTTGCCATAAGCTTGCAAGTAAATCAGCCCTTCCGCATCCCAGCGTTTCAAAGCATCGAGCAGTTCCAAGAAAGCTATACCCGGTGGGTCGCTTAAAACCGATCGGTATAGCAACAACGACGCCGCTTGGCGTTGAAGGAATTGGATAGAGGAAAGATCTGCTGTATCAAGAGAAGACATGAGCTACAAAAGTCAATCATTCAAAAGTCATTGAATTGTGGGTTGGCTTAAAAATATTACCGCTGCACGAGCATTCGTTAAAAAGTCAACAGTCTAAAATGCTTTGAGCATCAGGGAAGCGAAAACGAACTACTGAAACTGACAAGTTGGGTTAGCCTGGGGTAAGGCAGCACCTACATTGCCAGCGATCGCCCCTAATTTATAATATTTTAAGATCGCCTCAACTGGGGGATTTGCCTAATATTTTAAAGCAATTAGGGATACTCGCGGCATATCTCTGAGAATGTGTTTCAAAATTTAAGCTAGTTTAAACAAAAGAAGAATAGACATCTCTTCCAAAAGAATCTCAAAGGGCAGGCAGGATGCCTACCCCACCAGAATTTTGGGATATGTTTAATGGAAAATAGTCAGTTTTTGCTTAGGCTACGTAAATTATGCGATCGTTCCTCCCGTTCCACCGACTGAAAATCCCCCTGCGGCTCATCCTCGTCGTCCCCTTCGTGCTGCTAGTGGCGATCGCAGTAGGACTGACCAACTATTTTTCACTTCAGAATAGCCGCTCAGAAGTAGAGCAACTGGCACACCAGTTGATGATTGAAGTTGGCGATCGCGTCCACCTCTACTTAGATCACTACCTAGAACAACCTGAGCAGATCGATCGCAGCAACGCTAACGCTGTGCGTTTCGGCCAACTTGACCCCCAGAACATCAATGCGGTAGAACGTCATCTGATCTGGCAAATCTCCAATTTTGATAACATTCAAAGTATTTTATACGCCAATGAAGAGGGAGATTTGAGAATCGTTGAATCCATCGACGGTAAACTGATACTTAAGATTGCAAACAACCCCGATATTAGAAAATTTGAACAGTACGCTATTAACTCAAACGGTCAGCTATCTAAATTTATAAAAATGGGACAATCTCCACAAAATGGGGAGATTCGACAGCAGCCCTGGTATAAATTAGCCAAACAAACAAAAAGAGAAATCTGGAGTTCAGTCTATACATCAGGTGATGGCACTGAAATTCATATTAAAGCAATTTTACCTATTTATAATGTCAATAAAAAATTTGTAGGAGCATTTGAGTTTAATTTGAATTTGAGCAAATTAAATGATTTTATCAACCAATTGCAACTGCGGAATACAGGTGTTGTTTTTCTCATGGAAAACGATGGCTCTTTAATCGCCAGTTCCACAGATGAATTACCTTTTATTAAAACCAGGGATGGTAAATTTAAGCGAATTTTGGCAACTCAAAGTCAGAATCCTCTAATTCAAGCTGTCAGTCGCAATATAAAATCGCAGTTTAATTTGAACGAGATCGATCGCCTTCAGCAGTGGCAATTTATCGAGAACGGGAAAACCTATTTCTCCCAAGTAAAACCATACAAAGATAAGTATGGCTTGAATTGGTCGATCGTGACGGTTGTACCGAAGTCTGACTTCATGGCCAAGATCGATATTAATACTCAATATACTATTCGGCTGACGGTATTGGCAGCGATAATAACGATCCTCCTGGGTATCCTAATTGCCAACCGGATTGCCCGTCCAATTCTCACCCTCAGCGAAACTTCAGCAGCAATTGCACAAGGCAATCTAAATGTGCAAATTCCCGAACATTTGCCCGTGCGGGAACTCGATCGCATGGCGCGTTCTTTTAACCAGATGGCGCAGCAATTGCGGGAAGGTTTCGATCGCATCCAGACAAATTTGCGCGAATCAGAAGCAAAATTAAGCGATATTATTAACAGCCCGATCGCATCAATTATCCAGCTGCGAATCTTCGCCAATGGAAATTGGAATATTGAGTATCTTTCCCGTGGCTGCGAATCTATTTTTGGGTATAAACCCCAAGAATTTTTAGAAGATAAATCCATCTGGATGTCAAGAATACTGCCAGAGGATCTCGAAACTATAATTCTTCCTTTATTTAGTGAGGTTTTTGCCGAAAAAACTGTCAGTTTCGAGTATCGATTCTACCACAAAGACGGGAGTCTGCGGTGGTTAGGAGCCAGATTGACCTCTAGATACGATCGAGTAGCCGATTGCTGGTTCGTCAATCAGTTCACCATTGATATTAGCGATCGCAAAACCTTGGAAAGAGAACTTGCCTTCCGAGAAGCCCAACTGAATGTATTATTTAATTCTGCACCGCTCGGCATAAATATTATTGATGACCGATTGCAGTTTGTCAAAGTGAACGAATCTCTGGCAGAAATTAATGGCGTACCTATGTCAGAGCATATCGGTAAAACAATTCGCGAAATTTTACCTCAACTAGCTCCTATTGTCGAACCGATTTACCAACAAGTTCTTACCACAGGTCAGCCGATTTTGAATTTAGAAGTGAGTGGAGAAGTTCCCCTGCAACCAGGTGGGATTCGCTACTGGCTGGCTTCTTATTTCCCCATTCCCAATCCAGAGAACAATGCTGTTTGGGTGGGGACAGTCGTGGTAGACATTACAGAGCGAAAACTAGCCGAACAAGCTTTGCAAAAGAGCGAAGCTACTAACAAAGCTTTGATCGCAGCTATTCCCGATTTGCTCATTCGCATGAGCAGAAACGGCAATTATTTAGATTTTTATGCGGGTAGCAATTTCCACATCATTAACCCTCACCAGAAACGAGAAGGAGTCAATCTTTTTGATATCCTACCTGCCGATCGAGCCCAAGAACGCCTTAATTATATCCAGCAAGCCCTAGAAATCGGTGAAATTCAGACCTACGAACAGCAAATCCTCGTAGAAGGTAAACTTCAGCATGAAGAAACCCGCATTGTACCAATTGAAGGGGATGAAGTTTTGGTAATAGTACGCGACATCACCGCTCGCAAACAAGCAGAAGAAGCATTGCGCCAAAGCGAAAGCGCCCTAGCTGAAGCTCAGAAAATTTCTCATTTAGGCAATTGGTCTTTCGATCTCATCAACCAAAAGATCGTCTGGTCAGAGGAAACTTTCCGCATCTACGGAGTTGAGCCCAGCCAACTCGAACCTAGTTACCAAAAACTTTTAGAATTCACTCATCCAGATGATATAAAACTCCTAGAGCATAATGTCAAATATGCGATCGCTGAAGGCAAAAACTACGAACATGAAATTCGCATTTTTCGACCGGATGGCTCAATGCGTTACACTTTGGGCAAGGGACAAGCTGTTTTTGATGAAGCGGGACAGGTAGTCAAACTGTTTGGCACCGTACAGGATATTACAGAGCGAAAATTAGCCGAACAAGCCCTACAAAAGAGCGAAGCTACTAACAGAGCTTTGATCGCAGCTATTCCCGACTTACTCGTTCGTATGCGCCGAGACGGCACTTATCTAGATGATTTCTATGCCGAAGAAGACTTCAATATCCTCTACTCTCAGCAGGAACAAAAGAAAATCACTATTTTTGATGTCCTACCTGCCGATCGAGCCCAAAAACGCTTTAATTATATCCAGCGAGCTATAGAAACGGGAGAAGTTCAAACCTACGAACAGAAACTCCAGATCGAGGATAAATTACATTACGAAGAGACACGCATCGTACCAATTCAGACGGATGAAGTTTTGCTGATAGTGCGTGACATCACCGCTCGCAAACAAGCAGAAGCCGAACTGCAAAAAGCTAAAGAAGCCGCCGAAGCCGCCAACCGTGCCAAAAGCGAATTTCTCGCAAATATGAGCCATGAAATTCGCACTCCTATGAATGCCATTTTGGGTTTTTGCGACTTACTGCAAAACTGCATCACTGAATCCCAGCCGCGTTTTTACCTGCAATCTATTGCTGCTAGCGGTAAAACACTCTTAGCCTTAATCAACGATATCCTCGACTTATCTAAAATTGAAGCCGGAAAGCTACAACTGCACCACGAGCCACTAAATTTACGGGTATTAGTTCAGGAGATTTGCCTAATTTTTTCCCAAAAAGCTCAAGAAAAACAACTTTCTTTGCTGAGTGAAATAGATGAAAATTTACCCACAGCTATTCTGTTCGACGAAGTACGTCTGCGCCAAATTCTTTTCAATGTAGTTGGCAACGCTCTCAAATTTACCGAATCCGGTAGTATCAAAATATCCGCTCGCTCTCAGACGAGAATTTCAGAAAATAGTGTGTGTCTGGAAATTGCCGTAGCAGATACCGGAATTGGTATTCCTAGCGATCAGCAAAACAGTATTTTTGATGCTTTTTTGCAAGTGGAAGGGCAAAGCACTCGCAAATATGGTGGGACTGGCTTAGGATTAGCAATTGTCAAAAGACTAACTCAACTTTTAGGTGGCAAAGTAACGCTACAAAGTCAACTGGGTCATGGTAGTACTTTTACCTTCACTTTCCCAGAAGTTTCTGTGACAAACTCTACCACAGAAAGCACAGTTCAATCAGATTTGGATAATAACTTAGATATTTTTAAAGCTACCACAATTCTCGCTGTTGATGACGTACCATCTAACCTCAATCTGCTCCAAGGTTATTTCGCGGGCACAAAACACAACCTGCTGTTGGCTAAAGATGGATTGGAGGCAATTAATGTTGCCTTAACTCACGATATTGACTTGATTTTATTAGATTGGCGAATGCCCAACATGGATGGGGGCGAAACCAGTAAATTTTTGCAAAAAGACGATCGCACTAAACACATTCCTATTATCATGGTTACGGCTTCTGTTTTAAAAGAAGAGCAAGAAGCATTGCGATCGCTCTGTCATGGCTTTCTGCTCAAACCTGTCAGTCTCCAGCAGTTAATCTCGGAGTTAAGAAAATTCCTAACTTTAGATGAAACTTATTTAAAATCCCACCCAGAAAAAGCTGCAATTGTTCCGGTTAGCGATATATCAAAAATGTCTCCAGACGCTCTGGAACAATTACCAGAACTCTTAGAAAAGCTGCAAATAGAAGCAGAAACTGTTTTGCCAAATCTCTGCAATTCTATGATTCGGCGCGACTTGAAAAAATTTGCCCAACGCCTGAAAGAATGGGGAACACAATACAATTGTTCTCTGCTACTCAATTATGCGGAAACTTTAGTTAAGCAAATAGATGAATTTGATTTCGATCGCATCCCAGATACACTCAAAAAATTTCCGGATACAATCGCAGCTTTAGCCAAAATTAATATAACTAGGGGTTAGGGGCTAGGGGTTAGGGGCTAGGGGAAGAGGGAGAGGGAGAGGGAGGAATTTTGACTTTTGACTTTTGACTTTTGACTTTTGACTCCCCTAGCCCCTAGTCCCTACCTAGCTATTGCTAAAGCATCTAAACTACTGCCATCGCTGATGAGACGCCCATCTTCCATATAGACAATGCGATCGGCAATATCCAAAATGCGGTTATCGTGAGTAACTAATAAAATTGTACAACCTTGCTCTTTCGCTAATTTCTGCATCAATTCTACCACATCTCGTCCCGATTTTTTATCGAGAGCGGCAGTAGGTTCATCTGCTAGCACAATTTTCGGTTTACCTACCAAAGCGCGAGCAATTGCTACCCGTTGTTTTTGTCCTCCCGATAAGTCATCAGGATAGTAATTGATGCGATTTCCCAATCCGACTGCTTCCAACATTTCTTTAGCGCGATCGTTCATTTCTGCTGGTGGAATTCCTCGATGTACTTCCAATCCCATTCGCACATTTTGTAGCGCCGTTAAACTGCCGTGCAAATTGTGAGCTTGGAAGATATAACCGTTATGGCGTCGCGCTTCTGTTAATTGTTTTTCTTTAGCACCGCAAAGTTCTTTTCCTAACACCTTCAAACTTCCCTCTTGTGCAGAACGCAACCCACCGACTAAAGTTAGGAGGGTAGTTTTACCGGAACCGGATGGCCCAGTCATGATGATAATTTCACCTATATTTATCTGCAAGTTAATATTAAATAATGCTTGCTTTCGGAGTTGACCTTTACCGAAGTAATGATTGAGGTTGACGACAGAAATAACGGCGGACGAACTCGAATTACTTTGCATAGCCCCTATTAACTCTGTAGCTTCCATACTTATCTGTGTTTATCTGTGTTTATCTGCGGTCATCTGTGGTTAAAAATATCCCAGATACAGCTGCCGATAATTTCTCTCTAGAACATATCTGCTGGGTCAGCAGATTGTAATTTGCTTGTCGCGATCGAACCGGAAATCACACACATAATAATAGTTAACGACAAAACCATAATTGCCCGAAACAACGTCATATAAATTGGCAAATTTGTGGCATTGCGAGCTAAATTATAAAGTCCCAAAGGTACGATCATTCCCGGTATAAAACCCAGAACTGCCAAAATGAGTGCTTCTTCAAAAATCACGCCTAGCAAGTAGGAATTGTGATAACCCATTGCCTTGAAAGTAGCGTATTCCTTGATATGGGCATTTACATCAGTGGAAAGAACTTGATAAACGATAATTACACCGACGATAAAACCCATCGCTACACCCATACCGAAAATAAAGCCGATCGGACTTCCCGTTTTCCAATAATTTTCTTCAAATTTGATGAATTCTGCGATGGTTAGCACTTTCACATCTTCAGGTAGGTAAGCTTTTAATGCCGCCGCTACCTGAGTTGAATCTGCACCCGGTTCGATATAAATTAAACCCAGACTGATACTACCAGCTTGTCTTTTCGGGAATAATCTTAAAAAATTCTCATCGCTAGAAATCAGAGTGCCATCAGCACCAAAAGAAGCCCCCAATTTGAATAAGCCACCGATCGTAATAGTTCTCCTATCTACTTCCGTGGTAACTTCCCTACCAGCTTCCAGTTGGGCAAAAACTTCTTTGTAATCGCCTCTTGCACCTCTGTCAAATAGGAAAGTATCCGGTAACCGAATTTTATCGAGTTGGGCGTTAATTTCTGGTATGTTTAAAGCAGGCTGTTCGGGATTAAAACCAATCACTTGTACAGTCGTCTTTTTGCGCGTCTGGGGATTCTTCCAAGACACGGTGTTGATATACATGGCTTGAGCAGATTTCACTCCCGGAACATCGGAAGCTTGGTAGAGTCGCCGCCGCGACAAGGTAGATAAACTCTGAGAGTTACGCGCTTGGGGACTCATCAGAACAATATCTGCCTGTATGGCGCGGTTGAGGCGCGTGTTACTGTCATACAGCGCATTTTGAAATCCCAGCTGCATAAACATCAGGACATCGGCAAAGGCAATTCCCGATAAAGCCACCAACAGGCGGCTTTTGTGACGGCTGAGTTGCAACCATCCCAGAGGTGTACGTCGCCGCAGTTCTTGAATAAGTGCAATCATAATTCGATCGTCGCTTTGACTTGTAAATTGGTGAATTTGGCAGCTTTCTGACTGGATTCTTCATCGAGGCGGACGTGAACTTCCACAACTCTGGAGTCAATGTTTTCGCTGGGGTCGCTGTTGATGACGTTTTGGCGTTCGATTTGCCAACCGATGCGATCGACTTTTCCAGATAATTCTCCTGGCAGAGAACTGCTTTCTACCCGCACCTTTTGTCCCAGTTCGATTTTCCTGACATCGCTTTGGTAAACTTCCGCAACTACCATCATTTGGCTAACTTGTCCGATTTCCGCAATGCCTTCATTGGAGACAGTTTCGCCATCACGAGTATGGATTTTGAATATTACGCCATCTTGAGGAGATTTGACGTAAGCTTGGTCTAAATTCGCCTTCGCTTCTTTCTCAGCAGCAATAGCTTGTCTGATTTCCGCTTGTGCTGCTGCTACATCCACTGGACGGACTTCGGAAATTTTATTTAAAGTTGCTTGTGCGGAACTGACTTGTTGGCTACCAGTAGCTTGAATGCGTGCCAAAACCGCTTTAGCTTCGTTAATTTGCTTGCTTCCCGTGGCAGTAATTCGTTCTAAGTTGGCTTTAGCTTCGTTAATTTGTTTGCTTCCCGTGGCGTCAGTTCGCGCCAGAATTGCTTTGGCTTCAGCGATTTGTTCTGTGAGGGTGTCTACGGAAAGACGTTTGCTATCAAATACAGATTGCGCGATCGCACCTTCTTTATATAATTGCTCGTAGCGGTGAAATTCCGATTTCGCATTATTCAGTTCCGCTTCCAATCGCTTAATAGTTGCCTGTTGTGCCCGCTTATCGCCTTCCCACTGGGCTTCTAACCTCGCCAACGCCGCCTGTTGCGCTGTCTTATCGCCTTCCCACTGCGCCTCTAACCTTGCCAGCGTTTCCCGTTGCGCCCTTTCTTCACCCAGCGACTGCGCTTGTATCCGCCCAATCTCCGCTTTTTGCGCTTCTATCTCGCCTTCTTTCGCACCCGCTTGCACTTTCGCCAGATTAGCTTGGGCAACTTGCACAGCTTCTTTGCTTTTCTCATAAGCTGCTTGCAAGCGATCGCGATTATCCAAAATCGCAATTACCTGCCCTGATTTTACTTTATCTCCCTCATTCACCAGCAGTTTTTCCACCCGACTCCCTTGGCTGGATGCAGGTGCGGAAAGTTTTATCACTTCTCCCGCCGGTTCGAGTCTACCTAACGCTGTCACCGTCTTTACCTGCGGTATCGCCACCTCCGATACTTGGCTTGCCGGTTCGGATTGAGGTAGCTGTAAGTTCAACACTCGCGAACCCGTTATCCCCAAGATGCCAAGACTTGCTACCATTCCAAGTATTACGACCGGACGAGGGATAGGCTTGAGAAATGGGGAATCTTTGACGATTGTGTGGTGGAGCATAACCTTCCTGCTCTATGAGGTAGGTAAACTAAACGATTTAGTTTACTATACTTAAACTAAACCGTGTAGTTTAGTTTGTCAAGGGCTATGCTTGAGAAACCGACTAGGGGCTAGGGGCTAGGGACTAGGGAAGAGGGGAGAGGGAAAACGGAAAAGGGAAAAGGGAAAAGGGAAAAGGGAAAAGGGAAAAGATTTATTCTCCCACTCCCCCACTCCCCCACTCCCCCACTCCCTCTTCCCTAACCCCTAACCCCTAACCCCTAAC